>JAKQJD010000339.1 GCA_029561355.1 Bacteroidota bacterium
GTTTTGGCAAATAGCAGTACCCCGCTCGACACCCGGTCGAGCCGGTGCACCGCACGGAGGTACGGCGTTTCTTTCAGCCTTTTGGAACTGGAGTTCTTTTGCAGTTGCTCCGAAAAATACATCAACGCCTCGTTCTCTGCCGAAGGATGGCGTTCTTTCCCGCTTTCGGAAGAAAGGCCGGCCGGTTTGTTGATTGCGAGGAGGTAGTAATCTTCGAAGAGAATCTGCATGGGGAAGTTTATGGTTTATGGTTTATGGTTTATGGTTTATGGTTTATGGTTTATGGTTTATGGTTTATGGTTTATGGTTTATGGTTTATGGTTTATGGTTTAAAAAAATTAATGGCTCAAAGGTTGTGAAAAAAGATTTCGGTTGGGGAAATATGTGCTGACTCTACGTGGGAAAATCCGCGAAGATCCGCTTCTCATCCGCGTAATCCGCGTTGCATCAGTTGCAGGGCCACAAATAATCCGACAACGCATAATTCCGCTTTTGATACGAAAAATGCCACCATTCGGTGCGAATACCCTTGAACCCGGCCGCTTCGAGCGTGGTGCGCAGCAAAGCGCGGTTTTCCAGCACCTTTGCCGGCAATTTGGTGTAATCCGTATGCGCTTCCACCCCGAAAAAGTCGTAGGGTGTGCCCATTTCCAGTTCCCGGCCCTGCGCGTCCACAATGGTCAGGTCGACGGCGGCGCCGCGGCTGTGCATGGAACCTTTCGCGGGCGGCGTCACGTAATCCGGATTGGGCACTTTGTCCCAGAGACGTTGCTGATACGGTCTCGGGCGGTAGCAATCGAACATTTTGAGTGCATATCCTTTCGCTTTCAGCGCTTTATTGGCCTTTACGATAGCCTCCGCCGCTTCGGGGCGCAGGAGGCAGCGCGGGCAGTCGTAAATTTTTGATTTGGTAAAATTATTGGTCGTAGCGTACCGGATGTCCAGTTTGATGGTCGGATCGAGCGTCGAAATGTCGGCAAATCCGCTTTGCCGGCTACCGGGCCCGGCAGAACTTTTAGCCTGTCCACCTGCATTGTCGAGCGATTTGGCATCCTGAGGCGCTGCCGATTCCGGCGCCTTTTCCGGTTGCAGGGTCGGGGTAATGGTGTCTGCCGAAACCTGTTCCTGTTTTTCAGGTTCGGCGGCTTTCGTTGTGCCGGGCGGCGGCGCTGCGGGGCCCGACTGGCAGGCTACCACAGGCAGTGCTAGCACAAAAAGAAAGGTGGATATTTTGATCATCTTAAATGCGGTTCGATATTTGAATACGTGCATATGCGGCAAACGTACGAGCCCGCCACATATTTTCAGAACAAATGAAAATAGCACATTGGCTGTCTACGTCCTGAAAATTGGCGATTTTATCGAATTCCCGTAAACGAAAGAGGTATTTTTTGCGTTTACACGTCTCTTTTATTATGCTGATGAATACAAACAATTTCGCTGTTGCACGCCCTTATAAACGCGGCCTGAGTTTCCGGCAAATTTTCCGGGTCATTTTTCCTATGTCACCACTGCTCCTCAGAGGCATTTTTGCTGCGGCACAATCGACACCATATCCGGGACAACCGGCCAGCGGGCCCGGCGGTGCGGACTATTCCCATGAGTCCGTCGCATTTTTCGACAACGCCACTGAAGCCGATGGTTACTGGCTTTTCGAACCCCGCGATCCGCAGCCCGATTCGGCAGAAGTGGTCGTGTTTATGCACGGCTACGGCGCCTACAACCCCATGGCGTATGGGAAATGGATCAAACACCTCGTAGCCAAAGGCAACATCGTCATTTATCCGCGCTACCAGAAAAACCTCGTGTGGCCGCGCCCGGAAGCATTTCCGCAAAATGCCGCCAAAGGTATCCGCGACGCCCTTAAAGCGCTCGAACAAGACGGCCACGTGAAGCCGCGCACCGATAAGGTGGCCTATTTCGGCCATTCGTACGGCGGCGTTATCATCAGCAACCTGGCTTGCCATTGGGAGAAATACCGCATCCCCAAACCGGCGTCCATGCTATTGTGCGAACCCGGTAGCGGGCCTTTCAAAGGCGCCCGACTGAACGATTACTGCCATATGCCGGAAGACATGGCGATGGTGGTAGTGGTAGGGGAAGACGATTACGTGGTGGGCGACGAATTCGGCAAACTGGTGTTCGAAACTGCCGTCAATACACCGCAACGCAACCTGGTGATCCAGCGCCGCGACCGCGACACGACCGGCCACCGCTGGGTGCTGGCCTCGCACTCAGAACCGTATTGCTACGACCTCGATTTCGATACCGGCGTACGCAACTACACTTCCAAACGCGTACTCATGACCTCGCGCCTCAATGAAGTGGATTTTAATTGCTACTGGAAATTCGGCGACGCACTGATCGACCATACCCGCCATGACTGCAACGAACACGTCGCTTTCGGCAACACGCCCGAACAATGCTACCTGGGCTGCTGGTCGAACGGTAAGCATATGCGGTCCATGGAAGTGATTTTACCTTCCGGAAAACATGAAACGGTGCAGGTGCCTGTAACTGTGTCGGGGCCGGCGGTGACGGAGGAAATTCATAAGTAAAGGCAGTAAACACCCAGGTACCTTTCTTGCAAAAGCCAAGGGCAATGTGTCATCCTGAGGCGGCACGCTGCCTTTGGCTTTTTATTGGTAATGTAGAGAGTTTTATTTAACCACAAGGCACACAAAGGGGATTCAAAAGGCTCACAAAGCATTGACCATCAACCTTTTGCGAACCCTGTAAAGACCCCTCCGTGTCCCTTGTGGTTAAAACAAAACCTACACTTTGAAATTTGTCAGAAACTCCTTCACTGCCGCCTGAAACCCCGGCTCGTCCTCATCGCAAAACGCCACCTGCACCGGTAGTACGAACACGGGCAGGTTATGCTGAATAAAAAAGTCGCGGTGCAATTCCAGCCTTGTCGCATCCTTTTCCGTGGTCACGATGATCTTGTCTTTCGAATCCATCCGTTCGAAACGGCGTTTCATTTCCTGTAGGTCTTCGTCCTTGAAATAATGGTGGTCCGTAAACTCCAGGGTTTGCACCGAGCGCGCCTGTCCGGCCAGGTAGTTGAGCAGGTAATCCGTATTGGCGATGGCGCTCACCAGCAGCATGTCCGTTTGCAGGTCGAACGGTTTCACGATCTCCGGATTCATCAGGTGATATGCCTCCCCGTATTCATATTTTGAAAAAAACACCTGCTGATGGTGGTACGGGTCTATTTCCAGCAGCATATCCCGGCGCTGGCGGGCCGTCAAGTCGGCCGGGCATTTCGTAATGATAATGATATCTGCGCGCCGGTAGCCATACCGCCATTCGCGCAGGCGGCCCGACGGCAGCAGCCAGTCGCGCGTGAACGGCCGGTTGAACTCCGTGAGTAAAACGTTGAGTCCGGGTGTAACGGCCAGGTGCTGAAACGCGTCGTCGAGCAGCACGCACTGTGAAGCGGGGTTGTTTTTCACCAGTTCCGGCACGCCCAGCGCCCGGCTTTCGCTCACGCTGATGGCCGCTTCCGGAAATTTCCGTTTGAATTGCAGCGGCTCGTCGCCCACCTGTTCCGCCGAATCCAGCATCGTTACCGGATAATATCCCGTCGTTTTACGGCCGTAGCCGCGACTCAGTACCGCCACATCGATGTACTGCCCCAGCCAGCGCAGCAGGTATTCGATATGCGGCGACTTGCCCGCCCCACCCACAGACAGGTTACCCACCGAAATAACCGGCAGGTCGAATCGTACGCTGCGCAATACGCCGATGCGGTAGAGCAGGTCGCGCAGGCCGATGCCGATGCCGTACAGCAGGGCGAAAGGCAGGAGCAGCACGCGGAGGACTATGTCGTCGGGCATGTGTAGTTATTGGTTATTGGTTATTGGTTATTGGTTATTAGGGTGGATATGCCTGGGCATTAAGGAGGGCGCCAACTGATAGTTCGTTTTGGTTTGAACGCGTAAAGGTAATGGCGAAGAAGAACAAATGGGAACGGGGAAGGTTTTGGCGGGTCAATTGTCCGGAATTGACGGGCAGGCCGTGCCGGTTTAAGTTCGGGGCACACGTAGAAATACCCCGGATAGTATTCAGGTATATCTACCTCCATTCAAAATGATGTGTTTTAATCATGAATTGTATAAATACCCGAAATAACATTCAGGTATATATACGCTTGTTCTGACATATGATCGGAGCCTAATTTTGTACTTAAATAAATCATATTATTCACGCTTTAAATTTTAAACAACATGAGTTCAGTAGCAGAAGACATCAAGCAAATGCAGGCACAGATCAGTCAATACGGATCGCTGACCCAATTTGACGTTCGCATTCAATCCATCGAAGGCCCCGGCGAACAGTCTGGAAAAGCCGGTTACATCAACAACAAAACCGGCGGAAAAGTACAGGGTGGAAGCATGATTGCCAGCTGGGAAGTGGGCAATTGGGGTGATACCATGACCATTGTGCCTAACCCGGGCTAAAAACTACCACTCCGGGTCAGTATTTTCCAAAAGACAACATGAGTCATTCCGGAATTCGGGGTGGCTCATGTTTGTTTTTAAGGGTTGGAGAGGCAGGGTGAATCATTACCTTTGAAATCAAAACAACCCTTTATGAAACTCCGCCATTACGTCCCTTTGCTCACCGTCATCGTTTTTTACGCCTGCGCGGGGCAGGCTCCCCCGCAACGCCCCGTACTGGTGCAATATGCCGAACCCCGAACCGGTACGACCCAACTCACCGACAGTCTTTCCATACCCGAAGAGGATGCAGGATACACCCTCCTACTGCCTGAAAAAGGCGCCCCGAAAGCAGTGGTCGTCATGTTCGCCGCCGGCAGGGATACCACAGACGCCACCGATGAAATGCGCCTCTACGTGGAAGCCATAAAAAGGCAGGTTGCCGTATTATACCTCACGAGCGGCAACCGGGTAGAGTTTCTTTTCGACGAAGCAGTGTATGCGCAACTGGATGGATACCTGCACAAAGCCATCACCGAACACAACCTGCCCGCCGACAGGCTGTTGTTTGCAGGCATGTCGCTGGCCGGAACCCGGGCTTTGAAAATGGGCATCTGGTGCATGCAGGGAAAATCCGCTTTCCACATCCGCCCCAAAGCCGTGGCCACCTGCGACGCCCCGCTCGATTTTGTGCGTTTCTGGAAAGCGCTCGACCGCTCCAAACGCCTTCAATTCGAACCCGTCGGCGCCGGCGAGGCCGCGTGGGTGACGGCCGTACTGGAACGCCACTTTTCCGGCACGCCCGAAGATCACCCGGAAGCGTACCGGCAATTCTCGCCCTTCTGCCACGACCTGGACAATGGCGGCAACATTCAGGCACTCGGCACAATCGCCTTCCGCGCCTACACCGAACCCGACGTACAATGGTGGATGGACAACAGAGGCGCCGACTTCTATTCCATGAATGCCCTCGACGCCGCTGGCGCCGTCAACGAATTAAGATTGGCCGGAAATAAAAATGCCGCGCTGATACTGAGTAACAATAAAGGCCGCCGCCCCGACGGGTCCCGTCACCCGCATTCGTGGAGTGTGGTGGATAATGGGGAATTGGTGGAGTGGTTGCTGGGGCTGCGGTGAGAGAAAGGCGCCCCAAAACAAAAAAGCGCCGACAATCTCAAGATTGTCAGCGCTCTCTGCGGAGTTTTATCTCCTTCTGTGGTACCTCCAGGAATCGAACCAGGGACACATGGATTTTCAGTCCATTGCTCTACCATCTGAGCTAAGGCACCTGCCTGCCGATTAAAGCGGGGCAAAGATAAGGTCGTTCTTTCCACATATTAAAGCCCGGCTTGCATTTTTTTCAAAAAACTTGAAAAATACCTGTCGAACCGGCACCTTTGGCTTCGAAAATCAGCCGATATGATCTCCAATCTCATTGCCCTGCCTTTTGTCATCCTGTCGCTCGTGTTCCTGTACCTCGCCTGGGAGGTCGATCCCGACTATGCCATCTGGATTTTGCCGTTCGTGCTCATGAGCGCGGGGGTGTACGTTTTCAGTCCGCAGATCAACTGGTGGTGGTACAGCCGGCGGCCGAAAGACCTCTCGCCCGGACTGCGCGCCATGGTCGAGCGGGCAGGAGGGTTTTACAGCCGCCTCGGCGCAGCCGACAAACTGAAGTTCCGGCAGCGCGTGGGACTGTTCACTATGGGCGCCGACTGGGAGCCGATGGCCTGGCCCGATGAAGAGATTCCGCCCGACGTGCAGGCGGCTATTGCCGTGCAGGCCGTGACGCTCGGATTCCGGAAGAAAAACCTGCTGTTCGACAAGTTTGAAAAAGTGATTGTGTACCCGGCCCCGTTTTCTACGCCGGAGTACCGCTTCGACCATGCGTCCGAACTGTTTATGGAGGATGGCTGCCTGCTTTTTTCCGCCCGGCAGGTGATGGAGGCCTTTATGAACCCCGGCACCTGGTACAATGTGGCGCTGCACGAATATGCGCGCGTGTTTGTGCTCACGTACCCGAACGAGCCCTGGCCGGTGCTCAGCGACGAAAGTATCTGGGAAAAACTACAGGAGGCCAGCGGTATGCCGCGCGGGCACGTGGAGTCGGTGATCGGGCTGGCCGGCGTGGAGCCCTTGCCGGTGGCGGTGCACCACTATTTTGTATTTCCGGAGGGGATGCGGAAGGCGTTGCCGGAAGTGTATGAGGTGTTTCAGGGTATTTTCGGGTAGGTGGGTTTAACCACGTATTTAACCACAAGGGACACGAAGGGGTTTCACAAGGAGCACTATGTCCGCATTTTAAAATTAAACCACGGAGTCACGGAGGACACAACGCGTTGTGTCCTCCGTGACTCCGTGGTTTAATTTTTATACATCGAGGTAGACTTTTCAAAAACGGGTACGCACCGCTTTGTGCCCCTTGTGAAAACCCTTTGTGTCCCTTGTGGTTAAATAAAAAAACCTGGTGGTTAAACAATAAAAACCTACTTCCGCCCGAAATCCGCCGGAATTTCCCCCCAAAACTCCGTTTCCCATTTCAAAACAGGATTCGTGATTTTGTTCACCGCCAGCCATTTTTCCGCGCGGTCGATGAGGTCGAAAATCTTTTTGTTGCGGCCCGTGGGTTCCAGTTTGGTGTTACACTTGCCTTTTTTGATCCAGCCCTGCGCGATTTTCGAATCCGAGTAAATGGGCATTTGCGGTTTACCCATTTGTTTCAGCATAGCCAGCGCGTGCACGAGCGCCAGGAATTCGCCGATGTTGTTGGTGCCGTCTTCGAGCGGGCCTACGTGAAAGAGTTGCTGCCCTGTGGCCGTCCACACACCCTGGTATTCCATATCGCCGGGATTTCCGCTACAGGCGGCATCGACAGCCAGGCTCTCGCGGATAATGGCAGAGCGCGGCGTTTTGCCGGCGGCGGGTTTTACAGGATCGGCCTTTTTGACAAATTTCCAGTAGTTGCTTTTAAACGCCGCGTCGGCTTCGCCCTGGCTTTCAAAACTCTTGTATTTGGCGCCATTAAAGCCGTCCACCTGCTTTTTACAGGCATCCCAGGAAGCGTACACGCCGGGTTTGTGGCCTTCCCAGACCACGTAAAATTTTTGCTTCGCCATGTGCGGGCTTAAATTTTCAGCAGGTTCACGCTGTAATAAGCCATCGCGCCGAGGAACGAAATGCGGCCGTTGCACAGCG
>JAKQJD010000341.1 GCA_029561355.1 Bacteroidota bacterium
CCGTTCCACAACGTCTTTGGTAGTTTTATCGGCCAGCAGGCTGTCGAGGCTGGGCGGTGTTTTCGACTTCGGCGGTTTGTATTTCGCTTCCAGGTGTTTCGGTGTCAGTTGATCGATGATACCGATCAGCCGGCTTTCCAGCGGGCTCAACTCCAGTCCGTAGGAAGTCACCGTAGCAGGGGTCGCTTTCTGTACCAGGTGCGTGAGCAGCCCACCTTTGTCCTGCTGCACGATGTTGGCGGAAGGAAGGTACAGGTGTTCCGAAAACGGGTACAGGTTGAAGACGACCTGGAATTGCATTTGTGAGTTGTCAGTAGTGAGTTGTCAGTTGTGAGTTGTGAATGGGGCGGCGAAGATAAAATAGTGGTGGTCATGTTTCATAGCCAGGTAACTCACAACTCACTATTCACAACTCACTATTCACAACTCACAAATTTTCCTCCCCACCCAACCTTTCCCCGCTCCCCTGCGTGATAAGGAGTAACAATCAAATTATTTCACAAAATACTTCTTACCGCGTATGAAAAACCTGAAAGTAACCCTGAGCGCTGTACTGCTGTTGCTGAGTATCGCCAGTTGGTGGGCCTGTAACCAGGATCCGAAGCATCTCGACGCCACCATCGTCGACGTTGCCTTTGCCGGTCGTATTATCGACGAAAATGATGCGCCTGTTGCAGGCGCACAGATACAAGTGGGAACAGAAACGATCTTTACAGACGACAACGGCGTTTTCCGTACAAAAAAAGTGAAACTGCCCGACAACGACGCGATTCTGAAAGTCAGCAAAACCGGTTACTTCGAGTTTTCCCGCGCCTATTTTGTGCAGGATGAAGCTCTGCAAACCGTTACGATTCAATTACTTGCAAAAACACAGGTGGGTTCGTTCGACAACGCTTCCGGCGGCACGGTCAGTATTCCCGGCGGACCGACGCTGAAATTTCCTGCCAATTCGGTGGCCGCCTCCGGCAACATCCGCGTATTCGCCCGCTACCTGAATCCATCCGATGCGGCACTGGGCCTGTTTATGCCCGGCGATTTGCGTGCCATCAATGCTGGCGGTACCGAACAAATGCTCGGCACCTTCGGTATGGTGGCGGTGGAACTGGAAAGCGGCGGCAGTACAGTACAAATCGCTGCCGGCAAGGAAGTGGAACTCACTATGCCCATCCTCAGCACGCAGGCTGCACAGGCGCCTGCCGAAATCGCGCTCTGGCATTATGATACGGACAAAGCGCGCTGGATAGAGGAAGGAAGTGCCCAGAAAATCGGCAACCAGTACGTCGGCAAAGTCAAACACTTTTCCTTCTGGAACTGCGACGCGGGTCTTCCGCTCGTACAGTTGAACGGCACCGTTTACCTTAACGACCTGCAGCATCCGCTGG
Organism: Bacteroidota bacterium; assembly: GCA_029561355.1. GTDB lineage: Bacteria > Bacteroidota > Bacteroidia > Chitinophagales > Saprospiraceae > M3007. Next base: position 1,383 of record JAKQJD010000341.1, read on the forward strand.
CCAATGCAGTGGTGAAACTGGTTACTACCTCCGGTTCCTTCTGGCCGGGGTATGCCTTTACCGATGCACAAGGCAACTTCGGAGGCAGCGTGTTCCAGAACGAACAAATGGAACTGTCAATCCAGGTATATGACCAGTGCGGCGCCCAGATACTGTATACACAAACCGTCGGCCCCTTCAGCAGCAATGCAACCCTGCCGCCGATTATCATCAGCAATGCAGTTGCCGGTGTCACTACGCTGGCAGGTACACTGGAAGATTGTGCAGGCGATCCCGTCACCAATGGCTATGTGCTGATCAACAATTCCGCTGTTTTTGTCGACGCATCCGGCGCATTTGTGTACAGCGTCCTGAATTGCAGCCCGTTCAACGTTCAGATTCAGGCATTCGATATGGATAATCTGAAGGAAAGCCCTGCCGTGACGATTCAATTGAGCCCAGGCAGCATCAACGATCTGGCGCCGCTGGTCGTTTGCACCGGACTGGACGAATACATCCAGTTTAACCTCGATGGAACGTCATATACGGCTGTAAGCCCTTCAGGTGGCGTGTTCGACGATTCGCTGAACGTTGGAAATACGGTTTATCTCAGCAGTTTTAACGGTACCACGACCAACGCTTCCCTGCAATTTCAAGCTACACAGGCAGGCACCTATCCACTGACTGCTTTCTCCATTAATAACATTAATGCCTATCCCATTCAAAACTCCAACCTTTCCACTGAAGTGACCGGCTTCGCCAATACGATAGGCGAATATTATATCGGCACCTTCAGCGGCACCTTCCAGGCGGAAGCCGGCGGAACGCATACGGTGTCGGGGATTTACCGGGTGAGGAAGGATAATTGATGAGGGTTTAT
>JAKQJD010000346.1 GCA_029561355.1 Bacteroidota bacterium
ATAAACCATAAACTCCCTCCCATGAAAGTCCTCCTCATCGAAGACGAAATACCGGCGGCGCGCCAACTTACCAAACTCCTGCTGGAGCAGCGGCCGGCATTCCAGGTCATAGATACGCTGGATTCGGTGGAAGGCGCCGTGCGCTGGTTCCGCACGTTCCCGGCGCCCGATCTGGTGTTTATGGACATACAGATTGCCGACGGACTCAGTTTCGATATTTTCAAACAGGCAGAGGTGCGGTCGCCGGTCATTTTTACCACGGCTTTCGATCATTACGCCGTGCAGGCTTTTAAGGTAAATGCCATCGACTACCTGCTGAAACCCATTGATCCGGACGACCTGGGGCGGGCGTTGCAAAAGATGGAAAACCAGCGGAGTGCGGCGCCTGTGTTCGAATATGAAATGCTGGCGCAGTATTTCAAAAAAGAGCAGTACAAGGATCGTTTTCTGGTAAAAACAGGGCAGCAACTGGCGTTCATCGCTGCCAGCGAGATTGCGTTTTTCCGCTCCGCCGACGGACTTACCCAGGCATTTACCAGCGCCGGAAAAAAATATTTTATTGAAAATACGCTCGAAGAACTGGAGCGCCTGCTGAACCCGCGCGACTTTTTCCGCATCAGCCGCAACATGACCCTCCGCATCGACGCCATTTCCAAAATTCTCCCGCACCTCAACGGCCGCCTGAAACTGGAAACCAGCCCCGCCGCGCCGGAAGAGATTTTTGTGAGCCGCGAACGGGCTCCCGAGTTCAAAACCTGGCTCGGAGCCTGAAGGCAGTGCGAAGTGCGAAGTCGTCAGTGCGAAGTCCACGTTCACTCGAATGCTATTACTTCGTACTTCGCACTGACGACTTCGCACTGCCTACAGCGGCCGCCATTTCCCGGATCAGTACCGGATCTTTTTCGATGGCATTTCCTACTACTATCAGATCGGCTCCGGCGCGCAGGTTGGCTGCCACTTTTTCCGGTGTCCGGATGCCGCCGCCCACGATGAGCGGCACAGATACGGCGCTGCTGACGGATTCGATCATGCTTTCCGAAACGGGGTTTTGAGCGCCCGAACCCGCATCCATGTAAATCAATTTCAGCCCTAGCAACTCCCCTGCAAGGGCTGTGCATACGGCAATGTCATCCTTGTGCGCAGGAATCGGATACGTATTGGACATGTACTGCACGGACGTCTGCACACCGCCGTCGATGAGCATGTAACCGGTGCTGATGATCTCCAGCGGCGACATTTTCAAAAACGGTGCGGAAATAACGTGCTGCCCGATCAGTAATTCCGGATTGCGGCCGCTGATGAGCGAAAGGAACAGAATGGCGTCGGCGCGGTAACTGAGTTGAAATGAATTGCCCGGAAACAGGATCATGGGTATGTCGCAACGCTCCCGGATCCTGGTGAGCAGCGCATCCAGCATGTTGTTCACGACCAGGCTGCCGCCGATAAAAAAGTAGTCGATTCCGCAGTCGACAGCCAGGTCCAGCGCCTGCTCCATTTTCTGGAGGCGCAGTTTG
>JAKQJD010000352.1 GCA_029561355.1 Bacteroidota bacterium
GCCCTGGTATGCAACCGGCTGTATTATGAAAACAAAATCAGGGAAATGGCGGCACAACAAGTCCGGAAACAGCAAAACGCATCCGAAACGGTCGCACCACCGCACTCCCCCACCCCGTCGGCGGCATCAGCCGGCCGCACAAATCCGGAAAGCGGCACCGGAGCTGGTAAAATGCTGTCACCGCATTTGAAAACACCGCATACCGGCAACGCCGCGTCGAATGATGCCAAATCCACCAATAGCGGGTCCGTTTCCGTGCAAAGGGCCGGCGATTCCGTGCAACCATTCTCTCCAAAAAGCCCGGTGGCGCCCGCGTTTGTGGAAAACGCCCCTCCTGTGCAGGCTTCAGAACATCCATTCCCGGCTACCGCAGAAAAAGACACCAGCGATGCATCCGGCCCGGAAAGCCTCCCGAACGATTTGTCTGAACGTTTGAAAATCAATTACTTACAACCGCTTGAACCGCTTGTTACCGCTCCTTTATCCAACCCTGCTGCTTTCACACTGCCTGTCATTCCGGTTGTTCCTTCCCTTGCTGCCGGAAGCGAATGGTACCTCGGGGTACAGGCAACGCCTGCCATGCTCGTAGAAAAAACCGGCCAGGAACGCACGGGAGGAATGCGGCCCAGACTGGTGAGCGCCCAGGAAAAAACCGGATTTACGGCCGATTACTGGCTGAAACTGGGTCGAAAAGGCCCGGGCATCTGGGGATTTGAAAGTGGTATCGGATATCGGAAAATAGAACGCAATGCGCTGCACACCGCCCGTTTTCGCCTGCTCAACGGCCGCCTGAACACAGGAGGAGGCCCCCAGGAACGCAGTTACGATTTCGACTACGACCTGGACACCTACGGGGGCAGTGCGGAGGTGACGCTGCGTATGGAACAGATCGATCCGGCAACGGTCATTCCCGAAACGGAACCTGTACGAATTCAGGTCAGAACCAGCGAACAAACCACGCTGCTGCGGTTGCCGCTACTCGCAACTGCTACGTTTGGCAAAGGGCGTACGCACGCTGTTATAAAGGGCGGTATTTTAAGTAATATCGTGTTGCACAATGAACTGGATATTGTCACCCGGGTTTCTGAAAACGTACAGTTCAAGCCCGGACAGGGAAGCAGTGCATATATGCTCCGGCCCAACAGAGCAGGCAAAATATACCTCGGTTACCAGTTTTCCGCAGGCATGGAGTACCACGCAGGCCGGCACTGGTCGTGGGTGCTGGAGCCCTCGGTTTCCGGTGATTTTGCCCGAAAAAACAGTGCCGGAAGGTATCTTCCCGCCATCGTGACGACGGGCGTAAATGCGGGAATCAACTATTATTTTTAACGACAGCC
>JAKQJD010000353.1 GCA_029561355.1 Bacteroidota bacterium
ACCGACGACATCTGGCTCTGGAAATACGTTTCGTGCACTTCCAGGTCTTCCTGCGTCATATTAAACTCCTCGATGCCGTGGTTGATATAGGCATTGCGCAGGGAATTGGTAACGGCCAGATTTTCGAGGCTGTCGCCGAATTCGTACGGTTTCACATCGGAGGTGAATTCGTCGCCGCGACCAATGGTGGACGTATTGTGTCGCCCGCTTTTGGCTTTTTTCAGGTCGCCGAAAATGTCGTCGAGACTTTTTTGCCGCAGGCTGATTTCAAGTTTAGAAGTAGGGCCTACGCCGCCTTCACTGTCTTCATCACGCCGGATATAGCCACGGTCCTGCAAATCGCGGATAAAATCGCCCATGCCGTACTCGTCTGTCGTCAGTTTGTACTCCCTGTCCAGTTCGTTTAGCCACGCCAGCGCCTCCGATACGTCGCCGGAAGTGTAGAGCATGAGTTCCTGAAAGATCTTGAACAGCCGGTCGAACGTACTTTGATCGGGATCGGGTTTGTAGTCGGAAAATCGAAAACCTATCATAGTAGCAGTAAACCAAAGTTGGGCGGCAAAGTTCAGGGGAGTTGAGAATGTTGAGTTGTTGAGAATGTTGAGGGGTTGAGAATGTTGAGGGGTTGAGATGTTGAGGGTGCTTCGCTCCAGCATTAATAAATACCTGAGCGAAGCACCCTCAACATTCTCAACCCCTCAACATTCTCAACAAAAAAAATCATTCCGAAATAATCTTCACACTCTCCTGCGTACTTCTCCCCGCTACCAGGTCAATGATCTGTTCGCTCACGCCGTCGTCGATAGACACCTTGGCGCTGTTGGGCTCGGCTTTACCGAAGTCGTCGGCGTATACGGTGAGATAGTGTTCTTTTCCGGCCGGTAACTGAATGTTGAATTCCTGCGGTTTATGGCGCAGGTATACCCGGTTGATCACTTTTACCTCGTCGATATAGATGGAAATAATGTCGCCGTCTTCCACCTGGCTATCCCAGACTTTCACTTTGATGGTGCGGTTTTTAACCCTTAATTCGTTGCCCACCTGCACTTTCCGGCCGCCGATAGTGGCGGGTGGAGTGGAAGAGGGCGGAGGCGTTACCTGTTTTTTGGGCGGTTTGGCGCCTTTTGCGGCAATTTCGGTTTGAGACGGTTTGTCCTTTTCGGGTTTTTCCTTGTCGCAAGGCAGCATGGCGGTACCCCCGAAACGAATACTGAATCCGGGACCTTTGGAGGTAACGTTGCTTACCAGCAGCAGGTATTTTTCACCTTTGGTGACTTTTAGCGGAGCCAGCCAGGCATTATCACCCGGGTCGCTGCAACCTGCGTTTTCGCTGTCATCGGCTTCGCCCCATTTCAGGCCGGTTTCGCCCATGCACGGGCTGCTGATACCCATGGATTCATTGTCGCCGGCGGCCATGCAGCGCACCACTTTTTTGGTGGCGCAATCGCCTGCTGCGGAGAGCCTGTATACCACCCAGTCGATATCGTCGGTAATACGGTGCGGGGTGATGGCAAAGGTCATCTGACCGCTTTTTGCAACCTCGAATTTGATCCAGGTAGAATTCTCTTCCGCTTGTCCGGCATTTTCGCTGTTTAAAAAACAGGTCATCATATCAGCCTCTGCGCGGTCGCGGCCTTCGCCGGAAGCATGGTCGATGTGGTAAGCCTTTTTTTCACAGATTTCCATGGCTGTGCCGCAATCCGCATGTTCCTGTGCCTGCAGGATAGTAGCGGAAGCCAGTAGAACCGGAAGTATCAAAAATCGTTTTCTCATGTATAAAGCCTTTGTGGTCGGGTAAATTAAGCACATCAAACGCAAGAGGCCGATTAATATGTCATCAGGTGGGTACAAATTTCGATGAAAAATAAAATGCCAGGCAGTAATAACCGCCTGGCATCTACAAAAATTATTTGTTGGACTATTCGGATCAGCGCACGACGTTCAGTTTTACTACTTCCGCAGCACCGTTGAACTTGCTTTCCAGGCGAACGAAATAGTGCCCGGGCGGTAGTGCGGATACATCGAGATAATACAAATTGGAACCCGGAACGATGCGTACGTTCGATCCCGAAACCAGGGTTCCGCCCAGGCTGTGCAGAGTGAGCCGTGCGTCGAAAGTCGTTTCACTCTGGAAGGTTACTTCAGCACTGATACGTGCCGGATTCGGATAAACCGACAAAGCGCGGGCTTTGTGGTACGAATCGAACACGGACACCGTACCGCCGATGTAACAATCAGGCGAAACGAGGGCCACACTGTCCACCACCGGGATCTTGGCGTACCCTTCGAACATGGTTTGTTCCAGCACGTAATTATTAGCGCCCAGCCAGTCCTGCAACAGCGTGGCAAATACCTGCCGGTAGTCGTTTTCCACGCCCTGCAACTGGTTGTCATCCGTCAGATTGGCCAGGTTTACGTTGTCGCCCTGTACGCCCGCCTGGATATTTTTACCGAACAGGAACATAGGCGCCAGCGTGCCGTGGTCGGAACCCAGCGAGCCGTTTTCACGGGCGCAGCGGCCAAATTCCGAAAAGGTGCAGCCGACAACCCGCTCGGCCAGGTCCATCTGATCGAGGTCGTCAAAAAAGGCTTTTACCGAATCGGTCATGTCCTGCAGCAACTCGGCATGTTGACCGGAAGAAGGGTTGTTTTCCACAATTTGCGAACCATGCGTGTCGAAACCGCCCATCTGGCACAGGTACATTTTCGTTTTGCAGCCGCCTTTGATGAGGCGGGCGATGGTTTTCAACTGGTCGGCCAGCGAAGTGTCGGGATAAGTGGTCAGCGAATTGGAGCCTGCATTAAACACCTCACTGATGCGCGCTGCATAATCGTTTACACTTTGTTCCACACCCTGAATGTATTCGATTTCGTCGCCGTATTCGGAAGCCGGCACATTCGCCAGCGGTGCGCCGCCGATGGTCTGGATGAGGGAATAGAATCCGGCTGCATCCTGGCCGCTCAGGTTGATCACGTTCTGGTGTTCCGTCTCCGTGTGAAAACCCAGCGAGGGACTGGAGTCGCCGAGTTGGATGCCCAGCGGATCGGGATTGTTGGTAGTAGGGGAGCCCAGCACGTCGGGGTACATGGCTTGTAGCGAACGCCCCATCCAGCCGGAGCCGATGGTGCTGCCTTCCTGGGTGCTGTCGCCGCCGGAGAGCCAGAGGTCCGAGCCGGTGAAGTGCGACTGGTTCATGGATTCGTAACCGGCGCCCTGTACGACGGATGCCCAGCCCTGATCGTACATCTGCTTAAGTGACAACATTTTAGGGTGAATGCCCACCTGCCTCGGAATAGGAAGTGTATTGTCGAGCGTGATGTATTTTTCAGTGCCGGTTTCCGGAATTTTAATGGTCGGGCGGAGGTTGGCGTAAATGTCGTACTGGTTGAGCGGAATCACGGCATTGAGGCCGTCGTTGCCGCCTTTCAATTGAATGAGTACAAGTACGCGGTCTTCCACGCCTTCGCAGGCCGACATGATGCGCGCAATTTTACTGTTGGCAAAGGGCCGCATGGCATGGCCGTTCACGACAAAGGAACTGACGCCCGCTGCGGGAAATATTTTGAGAAAATTTCTTCTTTTCATTTTTCAAGATGTGATTGAGCGAATGAACGATAGGGCAGTTTTGTAAAAGCCCTGGTCAGAAGGTCTGGTATTCCGGCGAATACATAATAGCCTGAATAAGCCTGTCGAGGGCAAGATTCACCTCGGTGGCATCTCCGGTAGATATGTAATTCTGCCATTCATACGTCCAGTCGGCGGGTGGCAGCCCATCCAGAAAAATATCGATGTAGAAATAATTGAAACGGTCGCTGTCGGCCTCTTCCGGAAGCATAAACTCGAGCAGGTCCTGCACCAGCACGTACGGGTCTTCGGGATCCGCCGAAATCGCGCTGTTTCGCACCCAGTCGCCCGAATTCAGTTTGACGGCGATCGGCTGGTTGATGCCTCCGCCGATCTGGCGCGTACCGGTGAGCAGCATGGCGGGCCATTTGTACCGGGCGATGATGGTACTGGAATTGAACCATTGCCGTTGAAAACTGGGAACCTGGTAGTAAGCCGGATAACCGGCCACGTCGGAAGGGTTGAAAATCGGGAAATTGGCTGAGCCGAGCGCTCGTTCCAGCAATGCCTGCGAATAAAATTGCATATAGTGCGCATTGTTTTCGGACAGCGGATCGGGGATATCTATATCGAAAAACGACAGCGCCTGCAGGGTGAGTTCAAGTGGCGATTTGATGATGCCGCCGATAATTTCGTCCGCATTGTCGGAGTCGTCCGTATCGAAAAAGTGTTCGCTTTGTAAAAGTTGTTCGAGTACCGGTTTTACTTCAAAGTTATTGGCAATCAAGGTGTTGGAAAGTGGTACGATGATTTCGTTCTCAATTTCATCGGTAATATTCCGGCTGATAAAATAGCGGTACAGTCGGCGGCACAGGTTTTTGGCTGTTTCGGGCTGCGCAAATATCATGTCGACAAAAGCGCCCAGTTCGGCCCACATGCCATTGACGGTCGGATTGGCTTCACCTGTAATGACGGTTCCCTGGAAATGGGCCGAAAAAGTCTTGTTGCCGGGCACATGCTGACCCGGATTTACGCCGCCTTGCGGAATACCTGTTTCCGGGTCCACGATATCCCGGTTGAAACGGCCGCGGAAGCCGGTCAGGACTTTGGCCGCCTCTACGATATCGTCTTCCGTATAGTTGCTGTAATCGCCAGGTCCGATTTGAGGCCCTTTTCCGACCGTAAACAGTTCGAAAAACTCCCGGGCAAAATTTTCGTCCGGGTTGGATTTGCTGTTCTGGTTGTTGTTCAGATAACGCAGCATCGCATTGTCGGTGACCAGTTTGGTCGCCAGTTTTTTGAAATTGCCCAGCGCGCCCCAGCGCATCAGCGACAGGTAGTCGTAATAGTGCTGGTTGTTGGAGGCCGTAATGGCTACGGCCATAAACTGGTGAAAAAACAGCGTCATTTTGTGTCCGATACCGGTATCGTGCAGGGCTTCGTTGATCCACCAGCCCATGACGTAACGGCGGAGCACAAAGTCTTCGGCAGGATATGCGGCTACGGGAGTGCCCGGAAGCGGAAGTATCCAGGTTGCATTTGCAGTTCCGTAGACGGGTTGTTCCAGTTGGAAAGGGTTTAGGGTAAGCAGCGAAGGCAAGGCTTGTGCAGCGGTCTGGTCGGCCATTTCGAGCAGTTTCGCTTTGGTATAGCGATACGAAGTTCGACGCAGCAGATGTGCAGCGCGTCGACGGCCCAGTGCACCTTGCAAGGGATTCAAGGAAGCCATCTTGGAAGATTTGTTTAGTGATAAAATCGGTTGTGCGCAGTAAAATGGGTGCTGGCAGGCTGTTTGAGGGCGGGTGTTCAGCGGAATGCTGTAAGCGAAAACTGCTTGTTTGACCGAAGGATTAAAAGAGGGTTTAACGCGCTGTTCAAAATTTTATTAGAATTCGTTTGGTTAAATTTTTGGGTGTTGTTCTTTCAAAAAATCTGGTCGCAGCACTTTCCGGCGATTTCGGTTTTCCGTCGAACAGCCTGAAAAATAAATCGTTGGTCGTTTTGAGGTGTCAAAAACCGACCAACTGCGTTAAAATCCTGGAGACGATTTTCAGTGCCGTATATATTTGACCTATTGAACATTCAGTGATTCATTAACCAGTTAATTAAGCTATGAAACAAAAATCACCTCTCTCCGGGGGGCTGCTGCTGTATGCCCTTTTCCAAGTTTTTTTCGTCCAGAATGCCTTCGCCCAGATCGGCTCGAACAATTCCGGCGTAACCCTTACCGTCACAGCAGGCGGTGTTCCTACGGATTTTTTTGAAGGAAACTGCGGATACGGAACGGCCAACTTCGGCGGGTTCCCGGCAACGGATATCTGCGCACCGCCGGCATGGGCGCATGATAGCAACGGCCTGGATTCTCTGGTTTGCGATTCCATTCCGGTAGGCTCGCTGACCGGCAAAATTGCGCTCGTTCGCCGCGGTGGCTGCGCTGCCCCGAACACGGCTGCCGGCAACTTCGTGGCCAAGGCCCTGAATGCGCAAAAAGCAGGCGCTACGGCTGTATTTATTGCCAATAACTCGGCAAATGCGGCGCAAAACGACTGTTTTACTCAAAATGTTACAGGTGTGGACCCGGCCGTCACGGTGCCGGTTTTTTTCATCAGCCGCAGCCTGGCCAACTTTATCGACGGGGCGATCAACAGCGGACAGTTGACGGAAATCTGTATCCATCCGCCGAATGTATACATCGACAGCACGTTTTTTCCCGTGCAGAATATACAGACGCCGGTTTCCCAGATCGGGGTGGATACGTTCGGCTTTTTTGCATTCCTGACCAATACACGAGGCACCACATTGACAAATGTAGTACTGAAAGCCAGCGTACAGACCACGGCGGGCGTGGAATTGTACGCCACTACGCTCGATATCCCGACGCTCGACGGAAGTGTTTCGGATAGTTTGTTCGTACTGCCGGATGTGTTTCCGCCGGAATTGCCGGTCGGTGACTACCAGATTGTTTATTCAACGGACAGCGATCCGTTGCCGGGCGGTGGGGATTACAAACAAAGCACCCGGGATCTTTTCCATGTAACGGAAAATCTTTTTGCCAAAGATGACGGACCGACCATCGGCCTTCAACCTGCTCCGATCCCAGCCACTGGATGGGGAGTCGGCAATCTGTACGTGATGAAAGAAGGTACGCAGGACCACTACAAGGTAACCAGCGTACAAACCTCGAACAACGGGGTAGCAGCCTTTCCGGCCAATAAAATGAATGGAGAACTATTCCTCTTCCGTGTAACCGACGAGGTGGCGGCCGATTATGCCAATTTTGAAGACGCCGATTTTTTCTCTCCGAGTTTTGAATTGAAAGGAACGGGCTCATACGTCGCTCCGTCGAACGCCACAGCCTACCAGATACAAACCTCCACGCTGCTTGATCTGGACAGTGCCGAACCGGGTGTTCCGCTGGAAAACGGCTCCCATTATGTGTTGGCCATTTTTTACTCCGACAGCAGCCGTCTGGGATTCAACGGCTTTGACGAAGATGTAGAAGTTGCAGGTCCGCAGGGGATCGGTACCCTCAGTTATTCCGATAAGTGGTATCTGGGTGGTTTTTCCGGCGGCGGCGGCGCTGTTTTGCGCATGTTCATCGACCTGGTAGTAACGACGGATGAAAAGCCTTTGCCGGATGCTTACATGAAAATTTTCCCCAATCCTGTAAAAGACGTGCTGAACCTGGGGCTGGGCTTCGACAAACCTACCGACGTGACCGTTACTATTGCTGAAATGAGCGGCCGAACGATCCGGATCGAGGACAAATCCGGACTGACCAATGAAATTTTAACCTACCAATTGTCGCAATTACCCTCGGGAACCTATCTGGCGCGCATTGCTACGAAGGAAGGAACGCTTACCAAAAAATTCGTGGTTCAGAAATAGTGCCTTCATTATCAGGTTGTTATAATTGATTTTTTGTCGTCGGGGCAGATGTTTTTTCAACATCTGCCCTTTTTTGTCAATTAAGGTGATAAGGAAAGAGCAGATTTTACCGTTATATTTGCCGCATCATCATTTCTTAATAGTTAACCAGATCAAAATAGTATGAAGAAATTTTCACCACTTTCTATGGGTGGGCTCCTACTTTTTGCCCTCCTTCAAGTCGTTTTCGCTCAAAATTCATTCGCTCAATCCACTAACTCCGGTGTAACCATCCGTGTTACCGTCGGTGGCGTATCCACTGATTTCGTGGAAGGCGATTGTGGCTTCGGACCCGCTGCATT
>JAKQJD010000357.1 GCA_029561355.1 Bacteroidota bacterium
TCCGCGCCGGCCAGGTCGTTACGGTATTCCATCCAGCCGCGCGCATCGAGCATGTCGAGCGTGCGCCACACCTGCTGTACGCCGTAATAGGCGTTGAAGTTGATGACGGCCTTTTCGTTTTTGCCACGTTTGGTGGTAATAAGCACGACACCGTTGGACGCCCGGGCGCCGTAAATGGCCGCCGCCGCCGCATCTTTCAGGATGCTGATGGAAGCGATGTCGTTGGGGCTCAGATCGGACAAGGCATTGATGCCCTGGCCTTCGTATCCCACCTGCGCATAATCGCCGGTAGTGACCGGAATGCCGTCGATGACGTACAGCGGCTGGCTGGAACCACCGATGGAACTCACGCCCCGGATGCGCACTGAATTGGCCGCGCCGGGCGTTCCGGAGTTTTGCACCACCTGCACGCCGGCGGTCTGGCCCTGCATGATGCCGTCGAGTGTCGAAACGGGCAGGTCTTTCAACTGGTCGGATTTGATTTCGCCGACAGCGCCGGTGAGCAGGGCTTTTTGCTCCACGCCGTAGCCGATCACGACCACTTCGTTCAGTTTGTTCTGGTCGGATTCCAGCACGACGTCGATGACTTTCCGGCCGGAGACCTGAACGATTTGTTTTGTGAAACCGATGAGGGAAAATTCGATGGTAACGGCGGCATCGCTGGCGCGGAGGCGATAAGCGCCGCCGGCATCGGTAATAGCGCCGTTGTTGGTGCCTGTTTCAAGCACGGTTACGCCGGGCAACACTTCACCGTCGCTGGAAACGACCTTGCCGGTGATGATTTGCTCGGTGGCAGGGCGTAGGTGTGGCGCCGGTGCATGTACGAATTCGGAAGCGGAAATTTGGTAGCAGAATATGCTCTGGAATAGTAAAATCCAGGCATATACCAGCCTTCGCTGCGGTACGGGTTTTATCATAAGTCAAAAATAGTTAGGTACGCATTCGGACGTGGCGCCGGTAAAATACCGGGCAGTTCCTTCTGATAGGTGTCGGCGGGGCCGTATTACAACAGGGCAAATGTGGCATTCGTGCGGTAGTTATCCTAATCCGGCTTCGAAAATTTTGTGAACGCCCGGGTCAAAAGTAGAAATTGATGACGACATGCGGGTATGTAGATGGCGTAAACATTTAGGATTGCCGCTCCAAATACGTCCCTTTGACCGTCGTTTACGTTCTTTTGACCGTCGTTTACGTTCCCGACGTATTCTAATACGTTGCACCCCCTATTCTTTTACGTCCCGGACGTATTAGAATACGTCCGGGATGTAAAAAAATACGTTCGGGACGTAAAAGAATACGTGGCAGGACGTATTCTAATACGTGAACGACGTATTGGTTTAGGTGGCAGACGTATTTGACGGTCAAAAAGACGGGTTTGACGGTCAAAAAGACGTATCTGACGAGATAAATTACGTCTTGGAGGGTGTGGAAGACGTATTTGGGGGTGTGTCGGACGTATCTGGATAGGTAAGACAATGGCTTCATAGTGAAAAGGTTACAGCGCAATGGTTACTTCACAACAAAAGCAAAAGAGCCACGCTCAAGGAAAAAGCGTTCAAAGTTGCCTAAGCTGTCATAAGGCCTGATGAGTTCCACATTGTTGTCCAGCGGGTTGACGGTGCCCGAACCCATGGTATTGAAGATGTCCTTGCGGGTAATTCCGGTTACATTATCTAAGAGCGTGTTCGGGATTTTTTGCCGGCGCTTGAAAAGATGGATTTTTTGTACGTTTTGCTCGTTTTTTCATGCGCATAGCGGTGACTATGTAAATGAAAAAAGGTGAAAAACGCGCAAAAAAGCCGCTTTTCAGGCCCGGCAAAAAAATCCCGAACATGCTCTAAAAGAGGTAGGCCATTCACGCCTCCCCGTACGTTCAAAAAAAATTGCGAACCCTACACCAAAAGTAGAAATTGAGACCGGCATGCCGGTATATTTATCCAGTAAAATCACGACATAATGGCCAGATTTACCCTCTTGTTTTTCCTGTGCGCACTTTCCATGCGGACATCGGCACAAACCAATTTTATCATTACCAACCCGGCAGCCGAACAGGTGCTGCAAGGTAATTACGACCCGGCGCAGTATGCCGCAAGTGTGGTGATCGACGACCCTGCGGTCATTGCTGCCGAACTGAGCGCGCGTATTTCGCCCGACAGCCTCCGCTCGTACATCACCCGGTTGAGCATGTTCGGCAACCGCAACACGGGCAGCGATACCTTGTCCGACACCTGGGGCATCGGCGCGGCCCGCCGCTGGGTATTGTCCCGGTTTCAGGAATTCAGCGCCGAAAACGAGAACCGGCTGCTGCCAGGATATTTCCAGTTCGACCGGGTCATCTGCACCGTGGGGCAGCACCGCAACATCATGGCCGTACTGCCGGGCACCGATCCCGATCCGAACGGCGTGATCATCGTGGAGGCACACATCGATAGTCGTTGCGAAGGTCTCTGCGACACCGCCTGCCTGGCGGAAGGGGTGGAAGACAATGCCAGCGGCACGGCGCTGGTGATGGAACTGGCCCGCGTGATGTCGAAATATTCCTTTAAAAACACGATCGTTTTCACGCCGGTCATCGCCGAAGAACAAGGCCTGTACGGTGCCGAAGCGTTTGCCATTTATTGCAAAAACAACAGCATTCCCGTGCGGGCGGTGCTGAACAACGACGTGATCGGCGGCGTCATCTGCGGGCATACGGCCTCGCCGCCGGCCTGCTCCGGGTTCAACACCATCGACTCCACCAGCGTGCGGCTTTTTTCCTCCGGGGGATTTAACTCTCCGCACAAACAACTGGCGCGTTTTATCAAACTGGAATACGCCGAAAACCTCAAGGCAACGGAGGCGGTGCCCATGAACGTACGCATCATGTCGCCCGAAGACCGCACCGGCCGCGGCGGCGACCATATCCCGTTCCGGAGCCGCGGATATCCGGCCATGCGTTTCACCTCCGCCAACGAACACGGCGACGCCGGCGTGGACGAGCCCGGCTACGACGACCGCCAGCATTCCACCCGCGACGTGCTGGGCGCCGATACCGACAACGACGGGGTGGTGGATTCCTTTTACGTGCAGTTCAACTACCTCGCCCGCAATGCACTGATCAATGGTAATGCTATCGCTATGGCTGCCCGCGCAGTGCCTACTCCTGCCGCTTTTACCGCCACGCGTTTCAACGGCATATTGTCCGTCGACATCGACGATCCGGCCGGGCCGGGCAACTATCGCGTGGCTTTACGTACCACTACCAACGACTGGGATACGGTATACACGCTGACCGGCGCAACGGCGGGCGATTTCCAGGTTGCGGTTGCGGGGATTTGGTACGTGAGCGTGGCGCGGGTAGACGAGACCGGGATCGAGAGCCTGTTTTCTATTGAAAAAACGGTGCTGGTGTCGGGAACGACCGACCCCGCTGCGGAAGAAACGGAAAAACCGATCCGGCTGCTTCAAAACAAACCGAATCCGTTCGACGAAGCCACCTGGATCAGTTTCTGGGTGAACGAGGTGCCGGCTTACCGGAAATCTGTCATTCAAGTCGACGATATGAACGGAAAACGCGTGCAGGAAATACCCGTCGATTTGAAACAAGGTATGAACGAGGTGATGTATACACACGGCTACGGCGTACACGGCGCGTTTGCGTATAGCCTGGTGATCGATGGCAAAACGGTGGATGTGCGGCGGATGGTGTTTGCGAATTAGATATCACAACCATATTAGACATTAAGAGCGTGTTCGGGAATTTAGATTTGGGCTACATGCGGAAAATTTTGTTTCGCTTGTCGTTAAAATTTTCGCCGTAGGTATCCGGCTACGGCTGCAAATTTTGCCTAAACCGGAACAAAATTTTCTCGCCTTCGTCTCAAACTAAATTCCCGAACACGCTCTAAAACCTGCGGACATTGAAAAAAATAATCTTTTTCCCTTTCCTGCTACTTTCTCATCTGCTGACCGCGCAAGCCGATTTTTACAATTATTCCAATGCAGGATTTAGTTGTATGATCGTAACTCCCGACAACAGGCTGATTGCCTGTGGAAGAACTTACGGAGGCGATCATGCCGAATTATGGGGACTGGAACCAAATGGCGATGAAGCATGGCACACGACCCTGCCTGTTTCCCCATCTACCTATCTGTCACACATCAGCCGTACAAATGACGGAAACTATATTGTATCCGGCGATGCCTCTGTCGGTATGGGTTTTTCCAAACCGCTGTTGATCAAGTTTACACCGACCGGCCAGATGCTCTGGTCCATGATGCTCCATCCACCTACCCACTTTAAATTAGGAAGTACCTTTCAACTGCCCGATGGGTCCTATCTGATGGTCGGTGTGTCGGGAAGTTACGATAGTTATGTCGGGACATACAATCACAGTGCGTTTAAAATGGATAGCACACTGACGAATACGCTGGCTTACAATGAATACCCGATAGAAGGCGATACGTTCTTTACCAATGCTCATTTGCCTGTGCGGGCGGTCTTGAGTGCCGACAAAAAATTCGTCGTCAGCACTACTGTAGACAATGCGAGCGGTAGCATCATCGATTCGGACAGTTATGTATACAAATGGTCGGCTGAAGGGGAACAAATCTGGAAAACCCAAATCAATAACGGCCAATATGATGATGTGGAAGCATGTACCATTCTTTCAGACAGTACAATTGTTATTACCGGGATTTATAATGAATCGACCTGGCCAAATTATCACGAATTGTTTCTCTCTAAATTAAACTGGGATGGAGACATTATCTGGCAACGCTTTATAGACAGCACCGGCTTGGGTGATCCTCCTAAAGGGGTTGAAGTAACGGAATTGGACGGAGGGGACTTGTTGATTACTGCCATCAGGTATAATACCCCGTTTAATATATTATTGATTATTACGGATTCAGTCGGCACAGAAAAGCACCGTCTTTTTTTAGAACGCCCCGATCATGAGGATTTTGTCAGTTCCACCGTACTCATGGCCGAAAACAGGGTTGCCATCGGAGGTAGCCAGGATCAATTCTGGGATCACAAGAATCTGTTGGTGCTCTTTCCGCTGTCCATTATTTCCGGTACGCGTGATATCAGTGTCGACCCGCCCGGTTTTCAGGTATCTCCCAATCCGTTTCATTCCAGTGTCAGCCTGGATTTGGATGCACAAAAATTTCCCGATGCCGCTGCGCTGCGTTTATCCATCTTTAACAGCGACGGAGTCAGGCTATACAATGGTAGTTTTATACGAAATCCTGATCTTAAAAATTATCCGCCCGGCGTTTATTACCTTATGTTGACGGACAAAACCTGTGCAAAATCTTTTGTAAGAAGAGTCATAAAGCAGTAATCCTAACTATTTTTCCATGAAAAAGACCATCTTCTTCCTGGCGTTTTTGCAGATTATATCTTTCACGAGCAAGGCCTGCGATTGTGCTAATTCATACTTTTGCTCCCTGATAAAAGATACTTCATCCAGAATGGCTATCGAGGCCAGGGTTATAGCCCATAAAAATTATGGTATGTATAATCAGGCCGTTTATTTGCAGGTCATAAAAAAATACAAGGATGAACTGTCGATAACAGATACGATCAAAATATATGGCTCACCCAATGAAGCGGCTTGTGCTGTCAATGTTGCAGCAGATTTTTCGCTCGGAAGTATTGTTTTCCTGGCCTTCAGCCATATAGATGATTATGCCTGGGACGGCCCGATTGTGAACCCCGATGCCGGGCAGGAAAATTTTTCAGAATTCAAACCCTTGTCGTGTAATATGGTGCTTTTGAGGGTCGAGGAAGGCATCGTGGTCGGAGCGATCAGCGAGGGCGTGTACAATTATCCGCTGGGCAATTTCCTCACCGCACTACAGGACTGCAACTATCCGCCGATTGAAACGGTGGAATACAAGTGCCCGGAAGTAAACTACACCGTTTTCCCGAACCCTTCACCGGACGGCAGGTTGCACATCAGAAGCGAGTTTGTTTCCGACTACGCTGAAAAAATCCGCGTTTTTTCCATTGAAGGGCGGTTGATACACGAATATTCCGGTCTGAGAGGCGGGCCGGTAAAATCCATGGAAATTGACCGGTTGGGAAGCGGGATATACGTTTTGGAAATAACCTGCGGCGGCAGGATTTATTACAAAAAAGTGCTGGTGATGTAGGAGCCTGCGGTTTCTTTTAAATGTATTTTTTGGGAACAAGATCTTAATTGTACCCAACTTTTAGTGCCGCATGGCCGGTCTTGACACACGTTACCATTTCCCTTCCTGTTAAAAAGCGACTCCAGGCTCATATCTGCCGACGGGGCTTGCTGCTGTTGCATCTACCGTCAACTTAATAACCGATTCATATGAAAAAGATCCTTTTCATCCTTACAATCCTCATTGCCTCGGCCACGGAAAGCAGAAGTTGCAGTTGTATACTTGTTCATTTTTGCCAGTACGTACAGGATACCACGGTCAAGATCGCCATACAAGGCAGGGTTATTTCCAATAAAACCTATTCCGATGATAATCAGGCGGTTTACATGCAGGTACTGAAAAAATACAAGGAAGACATCCTCATCACCGACACCATCAAAGTGTACGGCGGACCCAACGAAGCAGCCTGCGATGTGGATGTTTTATGGCATTTTCAGGTGGGCGACACGGTGCTGCTGGCTTTCGGATACGTTTATTATTACCCGCCGGTGGTGAACCCGGATTCGCTGCATGAAAATTACTTCGGTTTGAGACCGCAGTTGTGTAATATCGTGGAATTGCATGTGTTTGACGGCATTGTAAATGGCGCTATCAGTCCCGACGTGTGGCAATACCCGCTTGATCATTTCAATGATGCCTTGCATGATTGCAGTTTTACCACTTCCGTGCACCCGGAGCAATACGCAGGCAATCACATCAACGTTTATCCCAATCCGTCTGCCGATGGGAAAGTATACCTGCAAACGGATTTACCGGTTGATCTGATCGACCGGATCCGGGTGTTTTCGGTAGATGGGCGGCTTGTAAGGGAAATGACGGGGCTGAACAATGGATCCGTGATCCTGCTCGACACGGGCGACCTTGGTAATGGCCTGTATGTGCTGGAAATCCAGTGCGGAGCAAAAATGCTCTATCGGAAATTAGAAGTGAGAGGTGAGAAGTGAGAAGTGAGATGCGTAGAGTGCGCCGCTTCGCACCAGCATTAGAAGTGAGAAGTGAGATGCGTAGAGTGCGCCGCTTCGCACTTGGGCAATCTAAGCGTAACGTTGATTCAGGAGTATTTTTATACCTGTAAAGTTATTTCAAAACGACACAGCACAATTAGATCGAAGCGGTGTACTCTACGCATCTCACTTCTCACTTCTCATCTCTCACTTCTCACCTCTCACTTCTCACTTCTAATGCTGGTGCGAAGCGGTGTACTCTACGCATCTCACTTCTCACCTCTCACTTCTCACTTCTATTTTCCAGCCTCGCCCGCATTTGCTCCTCCACCCGGTTCTTCAGCGGTTGAATATCTTCCTGCCCCATATTTGCTGTCACAATCGGTTTTTCCCACACAATGCGCACCACGCCCGGACGTAGCCCCGAACCATTCGCAGTGATTTCGTGGATATTAATGAGCGTTTGTACGGCCACCGGCGCGCCGGTTTGAATGGCGATTCGGAAAGCCCCGTCATAAAACGGCCCGAGCGGATCATCGCTTTTATTCCGGCTGCCTTCGGGGTAAATAAAAATGCTGTAACCTTCTGCGAGGTTCTGTTTGAGGGCCACCACGCTGCGCGCCCGGCTCATGGCGCTGCTGCGGTCGACGATCAGGCACATTTTGCGCACGACGAACCCGAAAATGGGTATTTTTTGAAGTTCCTGTTTGGCCAGAAAACGAAAA
This sequence comes from Bacteroidota bacterium, assembly GCA_029561355.1. Taxonomy (GTDB): domain Bacteria; phylum Bacteroidota; class Bacteroidia; order Chitinophagales; family Saprospiraceae; genus M3007. The sequence goes on from JAKQJD010000357.1 coordinate 7,850, forward strand.
ATACCGGGAAATGCATGGGCATTGACGATAAAATCGAGCGACGAGCGGTGGTTGCCCACGATGACGTACGATTGTTTCGGATCGAGGTATTCCCTGCCGGTCACTTTTACACGAATACCTACCAGCGTGAGAAACGTAGGTGTAAACACGTGGTGCAGGTACCAGATGTTGTTGTGCAGCGCCCGGGCGCCCGGCGTGACGATCATATTCAGGCCCACCAGCGGCAGACTCACCAGCATCAGCAGCAAGAAAAGAATAGCTGCGTAAGCGGCCCAGATTTTATACAGGAGCATTTTCATAAATCGCCGCAAATATAGTCCGAAGTGCGAAGTCGTCAGTACGAAGTCCACATTATCGAGCGGTAAGGTGACTTCGCACTTCGCACTGACGACTTCGCACTGCATTAAGACTTCGCACTTATTATATCTCCACCCGGAGCCCTTCCACAGCCGCGTGCGTGTTTTCAAATATAGCGCGCGCCTCTGCGAGGTGCGCCTCTTCATTTTCGTATCTGCCTGAAATATGGCCGATCAGCAGATGCCGCACACCCGCAAGGCGCGCGATTTCCGCCGCCTGGGCCGCGGTAGTATGGCAGGAAATACGGGCTTCTTCCAGGTGTTCGTTGGTAAATGTAGCCTCATGGTACAGCAAGTCCACGTTTTTGATCACGGATACCACATCGTCCGAAGGAGCGGTATCGCTGCAAAAGGCGTAACTGCGGGGCCGCGGCGGCGGCTCCGTCAGTTCGGCATTGGGCACAATGCGGTCATCTGGTAGAACCAGGTCGTCGCCGGCCTTAATACCGGGAATCAACGGATATGGAATAAGATACTCGTCTATTTTGCTTTTCAGAATGTTGCGGGGCTTCGGTTTTTCCCGGAACAACCAGCCGGAAGTAGGAATGCGATGCACCAGCGGGATGGTCCACACCTCGATTTTGCTGTTTTCAAAAACCTTTTGATGCACCGTCACATCCACCTCGGTGCATTCGATCGGGTACGGGAAAGTGATATTGCAAATCCGGGCCGTAGATTCAATCAACTCGTGCAAACCCGGCGGAGAGAAAATCTGGAGCAATTCGGTTCGGCGTTTCAGGCACCAGCTGGTCAGTAGCCCGATGAGGCCAAAAACGTGGTCGCCATGCAGGTGGCTGATAAATATCTGGTTGACACGGTCGGCTTTCACACGGTGGTAAAATGCCTGCATCTGCATGCCTTCGCCGCAATCGATCAGAAAATACTGGTTATCCACCTGCAATACCTGCGCAGTGTAGTGGCGCCCGTGAAAGGGGCCGCCGGAGCCCGTGCCAAGTACGGTGAGTACCATGGTATTGCGTTGTTTATGGAGTGTTTGGGACGAAACACGAAACACTATACCCCAAACACCCTATTTGTTGTTCTTCATGAATTCAGCGGCGCCGTCCAGTTCTTCATAAAAATCCTCTCCGTATTTTCGGATAATGGCCGACTTAAGGAACTGATATACAGGTACTTGTTCTTTTTCGCCGAGTTCGCAGGCGGCGGAACAGATTTCCCATTTGTCATAGTTCAGGGCTTCGGAACCGAAGTGTTCGAATTTTTCGACGCGGATAGGGTAGAGGTGGCAGGAGATAGGTTTTTGAAAATCGGTAGCGCCCGCTTTCCAGGCCTGTTCGATACCGCATTTGGCGATGCCCAGTTCGTCGTAAGTCATGTAGGCGCAGGGGCCGCCGTCGATCAGTGTGGTCCCGTTTCCCATGCCTTTAAAAAAGGACGAAGTACCCTGTGCTTCGATGGCTGCAATGCCTGCTGGCTGCAGGAACGGTTTGACCTGCTCGTAAATCGCATCGAGTATGGGCAGTTCCTCGTCGTCGACCGGGGCGCCGTAATCGCCTTCCCAGCAACAGGCGCCTTTGCAGGCGTTCAGGTTGCAGATGAATTGTTTTTCCACTACGTCGTCGCTTACGAGTATGTCCTGTACAATGATCATAGGAGTAGATTTGTATAAGCTGTTTTAAAACAAGGTGCAAAGATCGGTAAACTCTGCGCGGTTTTGCAGCATTCGCCCGCCTTTATGTCTGGCGCTCCAAAACCCGGGATACCTGTGAATTGCTTGAATTTGACAAAACGTTTGTTAAATTGCTCATATTAAACACGTGCGCTCTTTGTATTTGGCTTCCGGTAAGCCCGGTGAATACCTTTGGTTTTAATAATACACCTAAAAATATTTATTATGACCAGACCTTACTACACTAACCAATTTAATGCACACACCTCCGTTTTTCCTGCATTTCTGCTCCGTTCCTTTATCACAGTCTGTTTTTTATGTTTGTTGTTCGCAAGTCCGACAGCAGCGCAGGGCGTAGCGATCGTGTATGCCGATGAAGGCGTTTACTTCCATGCGCAGCGTTCGGACGTTCGTGTTCAGGTAGAAAACCAGGTAGCCGTCACGGTTGCCACCACTTGGTTTCACAACCAACTCGATACCGAACGGCCCTTTAAATTCGGTTTTCCCATGCCGGCCGGCGCCACGGCAACCGGTTTGCGCTGGCAGCGAAGCGGTGTATGGTATGAGGCCGATTTTCAGTCGGAGCCGCAGGACACCATTCTGCCCGGCGGAAATCCGGGAGGTGGTACCATCAACAATGCGCTGGTGCAATACCTGGGCGCCACACCGCTTTATTTTCAAATCGAGGACATGATAGCCGCCGATTCCCTGGTGGCGGTTGAACTCACTTTCGTGCAACTGCTTCCATATAAATTTGGCATCGTATCTTATTTCTGCCCCGGAGACTACGGACTGGTGCAACAGGAGCCACTTGATAACCAGCATTTTGAGTGGAATATTTCATCTGCCAGATCGATCGAATCGGTTGAAATGCCGGCATTCCCCGATGCGGTGGTTACCGTGGAGGAGAACAATGCGGAAATTATCTGGGACCGGAATGATGCACCGGCCTCACAGGATCGGGAAGTGTTTTATACGTTGAATGCGGATGATCTCGGCCTGTTTTCCCTGAGCAATTATTTCCCTGATTCCGCACTCACCTGTGATACCTTCGGCCGCGGGTTTTGTGCCTTTATCGTGGAGCCGGCGCCCAACCCGGATGCGGAAGTAATCGAAAAAGTGTTCACACTGATCATTGACCGGTCGGGAAGTATGAGCGGTGTAAAAATGACGCAGGCAAAAGAAGCAGCCCGGTTTATCGTACAACATATGAATACCGGCGACCGGTTCAATATCATTGCCTTCGACAATCAAATATTATCTTTCAAGCCCGATCACGTATTGTACACGCCTTCCAGTGAAAGTGAGGCGATTGCCTATATCGATGGGATCGGTGCAGCAGGCAGTACCAATATTTCCGGTGCTTTCGAAACTGCCATCCCGCAATTCCAGAACGACCTGAACAACACCTATAACATTATTCTTTTCTTTACAGACGGCCAGGCAACTGCCGGTATCACCAATTCGGAAGGTATACTCAATGCGATCCGGCAAAAAATCCTGCAGGTGGAAGCCAACCTGAGTATCTTTTGTTTCGGCATCGGTAATGATGTCAATAAAGCCCTTTTAACGAACATTTCCAACGAAAACAAAGGCATTTCGACCTTCCTCGACAACGACGAAGTGGCGGAAGTGATCAGCGATTTTTATCTGACCGTTAAAAATCCGGTACTCCTCAACACGGAAATGGAATTTAGTCCCGCGCTGGTTTCCGAAACTTATCCTGTTCCCTTGCCCAATTTGTTTAAAGGCATCCAAATGCTGGTGGTGGGGCGATATACCGAGCCTGCCAACGTAGAGGTCAATTTTTCCGGTGAAGCGTTCGGTTCCTCGGCTACCTACCATTATCCGATGACGCTTTCCGGTACGGACAGTGCCAAATACCATTTCCTGCCCAAATTGTGGGCGAAGCAAAAGGCGGCCTTTCTGCTGCAAAAATTTTACAGCGCCTCCAACACTATTGTTGCGGATTCTATCAAAACCGCCATTGAAGCGCTGGGCGTTTGCTACGGCGTTGTTACGCCATTTACCAGTTTCATCGATAACACGGGCGGCCCTACGTCGGTGTACGAGACGGCCAGAGAAGAGGAAGGGGACAATCTGGTAGCGATTACCGCGGTGAATCCCAATCCTGCCGTCCGGGAAGCCAGGGTCTTTTTCTCCGTCAAACAATTTTCGGGTTCTGAAACGGTCCGCTTACGGGTGATCGATGTGCTTGGAACGCAGGTACAGCACCTTTTTGCCGTTGTTTCCGGGGAAGGCACCTACGAGATCGTTTGGGACCTGAAGGATTTCGGCGGTAAAAGGGTTCCGCCGGGGACTTACTGGCTGGAATTGGAAACTTCCTTCGGGAAAGCCGTCGCAAAGATCGTGGTACGATAAGGTATTGCTAAACAGGAGTCATTCCGGATGTTGTGTGTAAACCTAAACTATGAACCTTGGCTTTATTCCAGGCGAATAAAGCCAAGGTTCATAGTTTAGAGTTACACGTAAATCCGGGACTCACATTACCTGCCCTTCACTGAAAAACACTGTATGGGGCCATTGTTATTGCTGACGAGTACCCGCACTGTACCGTCGGACGATTTCAGGGAAACCATTCTTCTTGCCTGCCGGTTGGCCCAGAAACCGGAATTGCGGGCATTGACGGGTTTAAAACCTTTGGATGGCCCGCTCATGAGTATGAGTCCGTTGCCGGCGTCGATCGAGCCGGTTTCCACCTGTTGTCCCAGGTCGTTGCCTGCGCCCATCCAGTCCACCCGGCCGTCCTGATTCAAGTCGAGCGCCAGTTGAGCATAAATCGGGGAAGTCTGTGCTTCATTGGGTAGCGGAGAGGCGATAAACTTGCCTCCCTGGTTTTCAAAATACATAGACCTCACTTCATTACAGGAAAATTGAGTTGCTTCTTTCAGGTCGGAAGCGGCAAAAATATCCGTGACCGTCGCGTTGGAATAATTGGTGTAACGCAGAAATTTTTTCTTGACGAAAGGAAGTTGTTTTACCAGGATATCGCGATAGGCCATCGTTAATTCATGTCCGTACTGCATTTCCGTCATGATGGCGTCCATGCTACCGTTTTTATCAAAATCCTTGGCATACATGCGCAGCGGTTCCGCATCGGATGCGCGATATCGCGAGTTCAGGCCGAAGTTGCCGCCGATGAGGTCCATGTCGCCGTCGCCATCGAAATCGGCAGCCAGTACCGATCGCCAAAAGCCCTTCAGGTTTTCCAGCCCGTAATTGCCCGTCGCGTCCTGGAACTGGCCGTTTTTGTATTCAAATACCTGTATAGGCATCCATTCGGCGGCAATAATGAGTTCGGGTTGCTTGTCGCCGTTGAGGTCACTCCATTGCAGGTCGTACACGATACCCGCTTTTGCGAAAGCAGGAGCAACTGTTGCGGTGACGTCGGTGAAATTGCCTTTTCCATCGTTATTGAGTACAAAACCGGCCGCTGAGATAGGGTAAGAGCCAGGTACGCACCACCCTCCGAGAAACAGGTCGGGGTCGCCGTCCGAGTCATAATCGCGCACGGAAATAGCGCCGACGGGGTCGCGCAGGCTAGGCAGACCACCCGACCGTGTAAAATTTCCTTTGCCATCGTTTTTATAAATCCTGCTCTGATAAGCCGTAGAATTAGCGGCAGCCGTATTGCCGCCGCTGGCTACCACCAGGTCCTGGTCGCCATCCAGGTCGATATCGGCAAATACGCAGCCGACGTCTTCAAAGTCTTTGTCCGTTTCCCAGGTGCCGGCGGAAGTGGGTGAAAATGCGCCACCCGGCTTTTGCAGGAAAAGTGCGCCTGCCTGTTTGGTAGCCCCGCCCACAAACACGTCTTCCAGACCGTCGCCATTGACGTCGGCGGTGGCGAGGTGCGGACCCGGAATAGACATGCGCCAGGGAATAAGCGACTCGCGATTGAAATCGAGGAAGGCGTCTTCCGTATGTTTGAATGCCGGCGCGGCAACTTCTGTCATGAAGGTTTGCGGCGGAGTCAGAGGCGATAGTTTTCCAGGTTTGGCTTGTTCTACAGATAAAATAAGGCGCTGGTTGACGGGCACATTTTCCTGTACCAACACCTTGCCTTCCGGAAATTGTACTTCCAGCCGGTCAATCTTATTAACAGCGCCCAGTCCGAAATGTAAAATCGGCTCTACGCTCGACATAAACCCGCGTGCAGTTTGAAGTTCCTTGTAAAAAATCTGGCCGCCTGCCGTGATGCGGGCTTTGGCGCCCAGGGCGGAGCCGTTGCCGGGCGTGCCTTTCAACTTTATTTGCAGCCAGTTGCCTTTTTTGGCCTCTACGGCGGTGTTCTTGTATACGAAAGCCTCGTCTCCAATATTATTTACCACCAGATCCATGTCGCCGTCGGTGTCCAGATCGGCATAAGCGAGTCCGTTGGAATAGGTTTTAGCGGCGAGTCCCCATTTGACTGATGCATTTTCGAACGTCAGATCTCCTTTGTTCCGATAAGCATAATTCAGTAGTTTGAATTGCGGAATAAGGTTCAGGAAGCTATTGATATCCGGCATGTTTTGAGCATCAATTCCATCAGGGTGCAATTTGTTGATCGAGTCGGATGTGAAATTGATGTAGTCAGCGTTGTTAATATCTCTGTAAATGCCGTTGGTGACGAATAAATCCTGAAACCCGTCATGGTCGAAATCATCGAACAGACAGCCCCACGACCAGTCTGTCTGGAAAATGCCGGCCAGGCATCCAATTTCGCTGTAAGTGCCGTTTCCATTGTTCAGTTGCATCGAATTGCGGATTTCCTGATGGCCGTAACCATATTGTATCATTGGAAAATAATACTCGGGCCGGGCATTCGATGCGCGGGCTTTTTGCACTTTAAAATCTTCTGACAGCATATCCAGCACGAAAAAATCGGTCAGCCCGTCGTTGTTGATATCTGCGGCATCGCTGCCCATCGAGTTGCTGCTCATATGCCGGATGACGGACGGCTGGCGGTCGGTAAACGTGCCGTTTTTATTGTTGATGTAAACGCCATCGGGTTCGACGTAGTCATTGCCGACGATCAGATCCGGGTAGCCATCTTCATTGACGTCGGTAGCGATCGCGCTCAAACTGAATCCGACATCCAGAAGTCCGGCACCGACGGTCACGTCGTGAAAAACAAATTTGTCGTTGCGCAGCAGGCGATTGCTTTCCGGAGTGTCCTCTCTGCTGGTATTTCTGGAAACCGTTCCGTCGGCATTGGGCTTGAGATCAACATTGTTGACCGATGCAAAATCGACAGGATGATTGACTAAAAAAACGTCCAGATCACCGTCCAGATCGTAGTCGAAGAACGTGGCAGAGGTGGTCGGCCCATCTGCATCCAACCCGTATTCGTGTGCTTTTTCTGTAAAAGTATTGTCTTTGTTGTTGATAAACAGCAGTTTGCGCATCGGAATTCCATTGCCGAATCCCGTCCGGCAGAGATAGATGTCCTGCCAGCCGTCACCATTTACATCTGCAACGGATATACCCGTTTTAATCCCTTCTTTGGCTTCTACGCCGGCTTTGGATGCTATTTCTTCAAAATGGAACCCACCTTTATTGAGGTACAGTTTACAGGAACCGACTGTAGATGTAAAAAAGAGATCCTGCATCCCGTCATTGTTGACATCAATAACCCCCACGCCGCCGCTATTGTACAGATAGGGATAGAGGACGTAATTGATATTCCAATCTTCCTGAAGGGTGTTTTTAAAATCGACGCCCGTTTCAGAGGCGGGCAGTTTTTTAAACAATGCATCCGCCGGTGGCGTGAGATCCTGTTCGTGCATATCGGGCATGCCGCTGTTTCCCGGAGATTCATGTTTGCATGAGAAAAAAACAAAGAACAAGAAGCTGAAAGACAAGTGTCTCAGAGTAATAATCATACGTACGTAGTTTAAGGCAAAGGAAATGAAAAACAGGAATCGCACGCCAAAAAGGAACCGAAATCAGCGCGACTTATTAAAATTTGGGCAAATTGCTTTTTTTCAATATTGATTTACGTTCTTTGCCGTGCGTAAAAAACTTTACGGTTGTGAGACTACTTTGCACCATATCTATTCTGGCAGTGCTGCTCTGGAAAACAGGGGAGCCACTCATGATGTCCCTGCGCTACACGGAGGCATTGGCGGCTCCAGTGCCGAAAATAGATAAAGAAGACGAGCAGATCGTGATCAAAGTACATGCCTCGCTGCCGTACACCGGCAACTGGGAAGAATCAGACCCTGAACAAAAGTGTTTTAAAGTTGGGGAAGAGTTTTACAATGTGGTCGAACGCCGGTATGAAAATGACACTTTGTACTTCACCCTGCAGCGCAACCTCAACGCCCGCGACAAATTCGATGCGCTCAGCACGATTTTGAATGAACTGAACTCGGGCGAAAATACGCACAAACAACAACCCGGCCACCACAATGCTCCTTCTGCGAAGGACTTTCTCACCGTATTTCCTCCATCCGTTTCTCCTGCCGTCGTCATGAATCCGACCACTTGGGAAATTGAACTGCGGGCTTCCGTCTGGCACTATTCCTTCTTTGTGCCGACACACTGGTCGTCCGTCATTGTACCTCCTCCGGATTGCGCGTAAAAACGCGTCTTTTATTGCAAACCCGCCGAACGTCCGTTCGCCCGCGGGACGAATCCACTTTTTATTCGATGTGATTACAGCATCAGGCATGCTCATGCAGTGATTTGTGTTTTGTTTTTAGTGTTTCGTAAAGAGTTGGCAGTCAACTACATACCAAGCACTAAAAAATCAAACGGGACTCCCTCTGAATGAGCAGTCAGTTTTATGCATCGCCGCACGTGTATCCGAAGCCCGGATAGACGCAATGCTGCATGTTGCTTTTGCTGTACACATGGAAGTACAAACAATTTTCCACTCTATTCGAATTCATTCTATCATGAAATATTTTCAACTCCTCTTGCTTGCCCTTTTTCTGTTTGTCAATACGGTTGTTTCCAATGCACAAGGCTGCGTAGCCGTGCGCCAGATGGGCGGTGTTAATACGATGTGCAGTTCCGAATCGTCCGTTCCTTATAATTTAATGAAAGGCGACTTCCAGGTGGGTACCAGTTACCGCTATTTCCACTCCTGGCGCCACTTTGTGGGTACGGAAGAGCAACACGAGCGCCAGACGACCGGCGGCGGTATCGGCTCCGACGGTAAAGAACGCGGCAACGCCGTGAACATCTACTCCCATGCTGTCGACCTCAACTTCTCTTACGGCATTTCCGACCGTTTTCAAATCAACGCGGTCCTTCCCTGGGTACACAACGAACGCTCCCAGGTGCTGCGCACCACAAAAGCGCCCCGCGATACCTTCCGTTACAGCGTATATGCACAAGGCTTGGGCGACATACGCCTGAGCGCCAATTACTGGCTTTTTAACCCCAACACAGCGCACAAAGGCAATATCCTGCTCGGCCTCGGCGTAAAATTCAACACAGGCAGCCATTCCGTAAGAGACGACGCACCGCAGGCCGACGGCACCACACAAAGTGTCGTGATGGACCAGGCTATTCAACCCGGCGACGGCGGTATCGGCGTTTCCGTGGAACTCCAGGCGTTCAAACAACTGTACAAAAAACTGTATGGTTTTGCCAATGGCTACTACCTGTTCAACCCGAAAGAAAACAACGGCTCGTTCAAATCCGCCCCCAAAGCCGGTCTCGAAGGTTACGAACTCTACGCCTGCCCCGATCAGTACTTCGTTCGCGGCGGCTTCATGGTGTCTGCCCTTAAATCAAACAGCCTGACCTTCTCGCTGGCAGGCCGCTGGGAAGGTATTCCTGCCTACGACGCTTTCGGTGGACAGGTGGCATACCGCCGTCCGGGATATGTGATCGCAGTAGAGCCAGGCGTTTCGTTCCGCACCGGCAAACACAGTTTCAGCCTGTTCGTCCCGTACAATTTTGCTAAAAACCGTATCCAGAGCGCAGCGGATATCGCTTCGCAGGAACTGCAAAACGCTGCCGACCCCGCCAATCCGGTACACGTTCAGGGCGATGCGGCATTTGCGGATTATTCGATCAGTTTCAATTATGCGTTCCGGATCGGGCAATTGTTTCATAAGAAATCCGGACACGAGTAGAAAAGGTTTATGGGTTTATGGGTTTATAGGTTTATGGTTTATGGTTTATAGGTTTATATCGGCCGCTCGATGAATATAAAATTCTTCTTTTTCGAGCGACTGATATAAACCTATAAACCATAAACCATAAACCTATAAACCATAAACCTATAAACCATAAACCTATAAACCATAAACCAAACCCATAAACCCTCATCAACAATCCCTCAGCCCACACCACGACGATATAGTTTAGTTGAATATTACGGGCAAACCTGACCGGACTGAAAAGCCTCAGGTTTGCTCTCCTTTCGAAATCCGGCATCGGTGCCGGCCTTCGACAGTTATCCTCTTGCCCGTTTCAAGGCAATTTTCACTTAACCATCCTGCAATATTCATAACATGAGAGTTTTATTTACCCTCTGTATAGGGGCGCTTTGCACCTTTTCCGCGCTTGCGCAAACCATTACCGGCACTGTCAACGACGCCGAAACCCGCAAGCCGCTCACCGGCGCCCGGGTGGTGCTGAAAGGCACGAACGCCGGAACCGTCACGGATGCCTCCGGCCGGTTTTCCCTGAATACCAAACAGCAACCTCCATACACCCTCGTCGTATCGATGCTGGGTTTCGGCGAACGCGAAATCAGCGTTTCATCGGCCGACGCAGGTGTACTCGACCTGAATACGGACGAGGCACTGCTAAACCAGGTGGTTATTTCCGCCTCCCGCGTCGAGGAAAGTATCCTGAAATCGCCTGTGGCCATTGAAAAAGTGGATGCGCGTGCCATTCGCGAAAGCCCGTCCGTCAATTTTTACGACGGCCTGGTCAACCTCAAATCCCTCGATATGGTGACCAGCAGCCTCACCTACAAACAAATCAATACCCGCGGTTTCAACGATACCGGCAACAGCCGTTTCCTGCAACTGGTAGATGGCGTGGACAACCAGACGCCCGGCCTCGGTTTCGCCATTGGCAACCTGTTCGGCTCTTCCGACCTGGACGTGGAAAGTGTCGAACTGATTCCCGGCGCCGCGTCTGCCCTGTACGGACCGGTGGCTTTTAACGGTCTGCTTTCCGTACGCAGCAAAAATCCGTTCGATTATCAGGGATTGAGCGTTCAAACCAAACTGGGCATCAACCATGTAAGCGACGATGCCACGGATGGTGCCAAACCGTTTTACGACGTGTCTGCACGGTACGCGAAGGCCTTTGGAAACAAATTCGCTTTTAAAATCAATGCTTCCTACCTCACGGGCACCGACTGGTACGCTACCGATTTCACCGATGTGGACCAAAACACACCCGAAGCGCAACGCGGCGACAACAATCCCGGCCGCAATGCCCTGAACATTTACGGCGACGAAGTGGCCCGTACCATCGAAGGAATCGGACGCGTTTCCAGAACAGGTTATGAGGAAAAAGACGTGGCGCAATACGACGTGTACGGCACCAAATTCGGCGGCTCCCTGCACTACCGCATCAAAGATGGACTGGAACTGATATATGCGCTCAACTGGGGCCAGGGCACGACTATGTATACCGGCAGCAGCCGCTACGCGCTCAACAATTTCAAACTGCTGCAAAACCGCATCGAACTGCGCGGCCGGAATTTCTTCCTGCGCGGCTATTCCACCGGCGAACGCTCCTCGGATTCCTACAATTCCCGTTCGCTGGCCCAACATATCAACCGCACGTGGGTGCAGGATGAAAGCGGTAACGTTGTGTCCCCTGCTCTGGCCGACGATACCTGGTTTACACGGTACACAGATGCTTTTACGGGTAACATTTCAGGCGTATCTTTTCAAAACCACGCTGCGGCGCGGGTATATGCAGACGAAGGCCGTTTGTTGCCGGGTTCCGCCGGTTATGAAGCCGCCAAAGACAGGCTGATCCATACCACCGGGCTGAACGGTTCGGGTGTGGTGAGCAACAGCACGTTGTACCAGGCCGATGCGCAATACGATTTTACGTCGGCACTGAAATTTGTCGGCCTGCAGGTGGGCGCCAACTATCGTTTTTACGATATGTCCACCAACGGGACCTTGTTCGACGACCTCACCGATCCTGTCACGATCGGGGAGTACGGCGTGTTTGCCCAAGCCTCCAAACAGTTATTCGCAGACCAGTTAAAAGTTACGTTGTCAGGCCGTTATGATAAAAACGAAAGTTTCGACGGCAATTTCACACCCCGCGCTTCGCTGGTGTATTCGCCGGGAAAACAACACAATTTCAGGGCCTCGTACCAGACCGGTTTCCGCAACCCGACCGTACCCGATCAGTACATCAAACTGAACGTAGGCCCGATTATCATCCTCGGCGGTGCGCCGGCCAACAGCCGCGGACTAAATGCCTACGAAAATTCGGTGAACGCTTCTTCGCTGGGTGCATTTTTCGGCGGTTTCCAACAGGATTTGCAAAACGGCGTGCCGTTCCCGCAGGCGGTGGTGAACAACAAGGACAAACTCGTGAAATCGAACGTGCCGTACATCAAACCGGAACAAACGAAGAGTTTTGAACTGGGTTACAAGGGCTTTTTTGCCAAAAAAGTCTTGGTAGACGTCAATTATTACCACAGTTCCTACACCGATTTCCTGATCAACCAGGTTGTCATGCGTACCGATAGTCCGGTACTGGCGCCCGACGGAACCATCAACCCGGATGCCGCTTTCGACGTGGTGAACAGCAATACGCAACTGTTCCAACTGTATACCAATGCCTCGGATAAAGTGACGGCACAGGGCGCAACACTCGGTTTAACGTATTCATTACCAAAGAATTACCGCGTTCATTTCAATACGACCTGGTCGGATTTTAATATACAGGACGCCAACCCGAACAACATTCCGGCCTTCAACACACCCGCTTGGAAAACCAACCTGATGCTCAGCAACGACCGCCTCACGAGTCGCCTCGGCTTCGCGCTGGCATGGCACTGGCAGCAGGCGTTCGACTGGTACGGCACGCTGAACGAACTGCGCCCCGGAGAAGTGAAAGCGTACAACCTGCTGGATGCGCAGGTAAGTTGCCGCGTACCGGAACTTCGCACCATTGTCAAGCTGGGCGCTAACAACCTGACCAACAAGTACATCGTACAGGCATACGGTTCGCCTGCAGTGGGTGGCCTGTACTACATTTCACTGACATACAGCGGTTTATAAGCCATGAAAAGAAATTTCTCTTTTGCTGTGTGCGCCCTGGCTTACCTGTTCGGCGGCACGGTATCCATGTTGCTATCGGCCAATTTGCCAGTAGTGGTCCGGGAATTGTCGGCAGCAACAACCTCCGAAGCGGAATTGGCCGATATCAGCGCGTATCTCAATGCCGGTTTCCTGTACGGCTGGATGCTGGGCGGTCTGCTGCTGGGCATCGTGAGCGACAAAATCGGGCGCGTGAGAACGCTGGCATTCGCAACAGCCTTGTACGGTCTGTTCACTTGCCTGGTGTTTTTCGTGCATGACTGGCATACGCTGCTGTTGTTCCGTTTTCTCGCCGGTTTCGGCGTGGGTGGCGTGCTGTTGGTGAGTACTGTTTATATCTCCGAAATATGGGATGTCGACAACCGGGCTGTTATCCTGGGTATTCTGGCCGTGGCATTTCCCGTCGGCATCGTGTTGAGCGGCGCCATGACGGCAGGTTTCTCACATTGGCGGCAGGGTTTTTCACTCGGTTTTATTCCATTGATGCTGGCCGGAGTGATCTGGTTTTTGTTGCCGGAATCTACCGCATGGCAAGAGACGAAACATCCGAATAAGCAAGAGCGGTCCTTGTGGCCGCTCCTGCTTGCTCCTGAACACCGGCGCAATCTGGTGCTGGGCTCGATTATATACGGCGCGGTGCTGATCGGGCTTTGGGGGCTTTTTTCCTGGATTCCTACCTGGGTACAGGGACTGCTGCAAGGCATTTCCGACGGGCAGGCCGAACGCGGCTTGTCCATGATGTTGCTCGGGCTGGGTGGTATTGTAGGCGGCATGTTCTCCGGACTTTTGATGCGGAACTGGGGTTCGCGGACGACGTTGCTGTTCACCTTTTCAGGACTCATCGGTATTTGCGGACTGCTTTTTCTGACGAATAGTGGGTTTTCACGCATTATTTACGTGGAAATGGCCTTGCTCGCCATGTTTTTCGGCATCAGCCAGGGCGCGTTGTCGGGCTATGTTCCTGCCCTGTTTCCGGCCGAAATACGAGCTACGGCCACCGGCGTTTGTTTTAATATCTGTCGCTTTTTTACCGCTACGGCCGTGTTTTTTGTCGGCACACTGGTGCATCTGCTCGGCGGCTTTAGCAATGCACTGCTGACTTTCGCACTGGCGTTTGTGATCGCACTGGCAGCGGCCTGGTACAGCCCGGAAACGGAAACGGCTTCCTGAGGGGTTGAGATTGTTGAGGGTGTTGAGATTGTTGAGGGTGCTTCGCTCTGACTTATTTGAATATCTTGAGCGGAGCACCCTCAACAATCTCAACCCCTCAACAACTCAACCCCCTCAACAATCTCAACAATCTCAACAATCTCAACAATCTCAACCATCTTCCATGGCACACATTCATTTAACCGAACAACTACCCGGCATTCGTGGCCTGATGGCTTTCCGGCCCGAAACGGCCGGCCCGCTGAATGCGCTGGCGGAAGTGCTGCTGCGCTCCGATGAAGGGCTCAAGAAAGGCGAGCGTGAACTGATTGCTACGTTCGTTTCGTCGCGCAACGACTGCTTTTTTTGCAAAAACATACATGGCGCGGTGGCGCAATATTATTACCCGGAAAACGAAACCCTTGTGCAGGAGGTGCAGCGTGATTATCATGCTGCACCCATTTCCGAAAAAATGAAGGCGCTGCTGGCGATTGCGGAAAGTGTGCAACTGGGCGGGAAATTCGTTGATTCCGGTGAGATTGTGCAGGCCCGGCAGGCAGGCGCTTCCGATCTGGAAATCCACGATACGGTGCTGATTGCTGCCGCATTTTGTATGTTCAACCGGTATGTGGACGGGCTCGGGACTTTTGCGCCCGACAATCCGGAAATGTACCGCGAACGTGCCCGGAAAGTTGCGGAAGAAACGGGGTATGCGGGGTCTTCGCCGCGATGAGTGTATTATTTAATCACCCTCACCATCTAGAAAAATGGCCCATATCCATCTGCCCGAAAACCTTCCCGGCATGCACGGTCTGCTCGCATTCCGGCCCGCCGTAGCGCCGGCCATCACTGCTCTGACGCAAGCGCTGTTGTGCACCGATGAAGGATTGAGCCGCGGCGAACGCGAACTGATCGGCGCCTACGTGTCGGCGCTGAACGATTGTCTTATTTGCCGAAACGTTCACGGCGCTGTCGCGCAATGCCACCTGGGCGTGGACGATACTTTTATGGAAAAGGTGCAGGCGGACTTTCTGCAAACGGATCTTTCAAATAAAATGAAAGCGTTGCTGCGCATCGCGGAAAGCGTACAACGCGGCGGCGCGATGGTCACACCCGAACAAATAATGCACGCACGTGAAATGGGCGCCGGCGACCTCGAAATACACGACACCGTGCTCATTACAGGCTTGTTTTGTCTGTTTAACCGCTACATCGACGGGCTGGGCATCGCCTCGGACGATACGGCCGAAACGTTCAGGGCGCGCGCAAAAAGGATTGCTGAACAAGGTTATGGAGCATAAAAAAGACCGAATTCCTTCCAAAGAAGGAATCCGGTCAAATTCATATTACTCCAAACGTTAAACATTTTACGCGAGGAACGGATCCACAATCAGCAGGATTTGCTCCTTCGTTAGTGGTTCGTCGAACGCTTCCGAAGCGGCGCTGGCGGAAATGGTTTGTCCGCCGATGTTGATGATGCTTACGTCGGCCTGCGTCGTATTTTCTTCACCGGCATAACTGGCGTCCACACCCGCAACACCTTCGGTGTCTTTACCCGTGATCCAGGGCTTGATATTGGCGTCGAAGCCGTTGGCCTTTCGCATTTGCCGGATATGGGATGCGTGGCGTGCTTCCACGGAGTGGATATTGAGCGCGGCAGTGAGGACCGTGTCATTGCTGATCAGGTTGCCCGCCTGGCCTTTATAGGCCCGTACGCCCGTGTCTTCGAGGGTTTGTGCGACAGCGAGGAATACCTGATAATTGCTGAAGGCATCTTTGAACGGCCCGTTGCCGGAACCGTTACCGCCAGTCAGGTCGAAAGTCGGTTCGCTGACCGGTGTGCCGCCTGCTGCCGTAATAGCCGTTTTCAGGAAGTTGACGTGCGCCAGTTCATGGTCGCGGATGGTCGTAATGGCCGCATTGGCAGGCCCGGAAGGAATCAGTCCGCTGCTGCCCAGGGCCGTATTGTAAAAGCGATATTCGAGGTATTCGAGCGTGAGGGCAAAATTGAGGGTGTCGACGACAAGAGTGCCCGTGCTTTGTCCGTAGGCTTTCTGCAATACCGAACCGAGGAAAAACGGAACGGAGGTAAGCGCCAGTTTTTTGCCGAAGCCTACAAATCCGCTCATGGCTCTGCGGCGCGAACTGAGGCGTTCGTAGATTTCCGGATCCTGCTCCCCAATCGCGCTGATAATTTCTGATACTTTCATGGTGATTTGCTTTTTAAAGGTTAAGCGGGCAGGCTGCCGGCATTGAGTTTCGTTTTAATAAATGGGGATGCTGCGGAAATGACGTCACGCGGTTTCATGGATTTTTCCAGACCGTTGCTGTCAACTACGCTGCTGTCGGCAAAACTGCCATTGGAGAGCAGGTCGCGGATATAGGCGGCATGGCGCGCTTCCACAGAAACGATTTTACCTGCCAGCAGCAGGTAGTTGGCGGAAGCGATGTACTGGCCTGCGCCGTTGTAGGCCGCTACACCGAGGTCTTCGAAGGTTTTGGCCGTGCCCAGCACGCTGGCGCGGCTGGTAAAATCGATGCTTGAAAAATCTACTTCCAGAGCCTGGATAGCATTGCTGCCGAGTGCTGCCTTGAAAAACTCGCGGTGCGCGATTTCATGGTCGCGAACGTCGGTCAGCAGGCTTTTTTCCGCATCGCTGATACCCGAATAAGGTGTGGAAATGACCTGGGTGTAAAAAGCCGCCTCCAGTTGCTCCAGGGCGTAGGCATAATTGAGGATAGCAATGTCGTCCGATCCGAAGTTGACGCCGTCGTCGTCCTTTTTACAGGCGTCCAGGGTAATTACGGTGGATGCCGCAACCGCTATACCCGTATAACGCAGAAATGCGCGCCGATGCAGTTTCTGTTGAAAATCGAGGTCGTTGAGCACCCCTCCTTCATTTCTTTCTTCGTTCATTTTTACAAAGTTTACTTGGTGAATAATTTGTAGAGCCTCTGTAAAAAGCAAGGTGACCACGATACCTGCTGCTCTTTACGTTCTTTAAAACCTACGATCGGGTAGCGCAGAAAGATTTTTAGCCTGTTTGTTTTTTTTATTAAACTATGTAAAAAATACAGTTTAAAATATTTTAAAATCGAACTAAAGTAAAATAAACTACGGAAAATGGGAAAAAATGGGTAAGTGCAGGAACTGTATGGGGAATTAAAATCACAGGTGCACAGGAAGGGAGATATGCGTGCGTGGCTATGATTTTTTTTTGACTATCGTTGTATTATATAGTCTTCGAGCCACTTGGGATCTAATAGCCGCGTAGCGGCAGAACGTCTGTAATAAATCAAAAACAAGGCTCAACCCTCGTAGAAGGATGGGAAAACGGATGAAACGGATTTTTGCGGATTAAAACGGATTTTTGGTGGCATTGCCGCCACTTCTTCTGATAATCAACGGATTAAAACCGCCTGCGGCGGTGTAGATACTCCAGGCATAGGAATGAAAAATAGAAGAGCTACGACCGACCTTCTGCCGCTACGCGCCTACTAAATCTGACTCATAAGTATCAAGCAAATAAGGGTGTAAGTAACTGCAAATGCCTGATTATCAACACTAATAACTAATAACTAATAACTGATAACTGATAACTGATAACTGATAACTAATAACTGATAACTAATAACTCAATGCGGAAACACCTGATCTACCATCGCCAGTCCGCGGCCGAAAGCAGAGCGGTCGAGCTGCAATCCGGCATGTACGTCGTCGAAGAAAAAGACCAGGTTTTCGGTAGCCATATTGCCGGTGAGGTCGTCCTTGGCCATGGGGCAGCCGCCATAACCGCGCAGGGCGCCGTCGTAGCGGCGGCAGCCATTACGCCAGGCGGCGTCGATCTTTTCCCGCCAGTTGTGGGGCTGGGTATGCAGGTGCGCACCGAACTCGATTTCGGGATAGGCAGGTATCAGGTTGCCGAATAAATAGGAGATATTTTGCGGGTTGGAGCAGCCGATGGTGTCGGAAAGCGAAAAAATGCGAATACCGAACGGTACCAGTACATCCACCCAGCGTTGTACGATTTCTACGTTCCAGGGGTCGCCGTAGGGATTACCGAAGCCCATGGAAATGTAGAGCACGAGTTGTTTACCGTGTTTTTCACACAGTTCCTGGATGGCCTTGGTGCGTTCCACACTTTCGGCAATGGTGGCGTTGGTATTGCGCAACTGAAAGGTCTCGCTAATGCTGAACGGGTAGCCGAGGTAACTGATTTCCGGGTACTGGCAGGCGTCCTGAGCGCCGCGCTCATTGGCAACAATGGCTAAAAGTTTCGTAGTAGTGCCGGAAAGGTCTAATTTTGCGAGCACTTCCGCCGTGTCGCGCATTTGCGGGATCGCTTTCGGGCTCACAAATGAGCCAAAATCGATGGAATCGAAGCCAACCCGGAGCAATTGATTGATATACGCCGCCTTGGTATCCGTCGGGATAAAGGTATGGATACCCTGCATCGCATCGCGCGGGCATTCGACAAGTTTGGTGTTCTGTGCAGGCATTTGTTCGGTCAGGGATGGCAAAATGAAATTCTTTTGGCGTTAGGCAAACAAATTCGGGCGGGCAAAGTTAAGGGGATGGAAGGTAAAATGTTGAGGTTGTTGAGTGGTTGAGAATGTTGAGTAGTTGAGGTTGTTGAGCGGGTGAGGATGTTGAGGCTTTTTGCTCCAACTTTTCAACCAGTCCCAAGCGCTATACCCTCAACATTCTCAACCCCTCAACAACCTCAACTTTCTCAACCACAAACAAAATTTCATGAAAAATAAAGGTCTTTGGATCCTTTTCGGATTCCTGTTATTCATTTTCGGTATCACGTCCATCATTATGTCGCTGGTAGGCGTCCGCTGGGTTTTTCTGGGCTGGCTGGAATGGGGTGGGGCGCTGCTGGCATTTGTACTCAAAATTCTCATGTCCATCGCAGGCATCGTGATGGTTATTTTTGCGCGCACGGACTGGGAAGAAGAAAAACGCGAGAGCAGCGAACCGTAAATGTATTTCCCGGTGCGCCATGCACTGTGGACTTCGGACTTCTGACTGTGGACTTCGGACTGTGGACTTCGCACTTCGGACTATATAAGACTTCGCACTGAATACCCTACCTTCGCCCTCCAAATATGGAAGTTAAAAGTGCAGAATTTATTGCCAGTTACCCGAAAGTAACTGCTTGTCCGAAAGACGGCAAGCCTGAATTTGCTTTTATCGGCAGGTCCAATGTAGGGAAGTCTTCCCTCATTAACATGTTGACGCACAAAGGTTTGGCCAAGGTTTCGGGTACGCCGGGCAAAACGCGTTTACTCAATTTTTTCCTCATCAATCAGTCCTGGTACCTGGTCGACCTGCCGGGTTACGGGTACGCACGCGTATCCAAATCGGAGCAAAGAAACCTCCAGGGCATGATTAACAGTTACTTCAAGTACCGGGAAGAACTGATTTCAGCATTCGTACTCATCGATTCCACTATTTCGCCGACGAAAATCGACCTCGATTTTATTAACGGCCTCGGTGAAGCGGAAGTGCCTTTTGTCATCGTATTTACTAAAACGGACCGGATCGGATCGGACACGATGAACAGGAATATCGAGGCATTTATGGGAAAACTGGCCGAAACCTGGGAAAACCTGCCCGCCTACTTTATTTCCTCGGCTGAAAAAAGGATCGGGCGCACGGAATTGCTGGAGTTCATCGCTAAATGGTCCAGAAAAGCCAAATGAACACGATCAGGTTGATTTTCAACCAGTTAATTTATGAAAAAAGAAGTCGTTATATATCCCCGGATCATTGAACGTATCGAAGACTGGCCGATTTTCAGGCTCAGTAAGGACCGTTCGGAGTTTATCCGGGAAATAGATGAGTTTACGTTCAAGCGCCTGGTGAACAAACACAGGAAAGACCTGTCGGACGTGATCGTCAAAACCATGTACAACGAGCGTATCCGTATCAAGGAAGATCCCTGGAAGGTGGATCCACCGAACGAACGCCAGTTCTGGAACCGTATCAGCAAAAAACTGATCAAAAAATCGCTCGACCGCGATGACCCACAGGCCAAGGCGGTGGCCGAAGATATCCTGCAAAAGATTATCCACCGCTACTCGGAAGAGATCGTCGGCACGTTCCAGATTCCGACGTTCCGGTTCGCCCAGCGCTTTCTGACGGCTTTTTTTAACCGGATTTTCAATGCCGCTGTCGGAAAAAGCCTGCGATCCATCTGGCGCGGCCGCCGGCACCTCTACGAACGCCTGAACGTAATGGGCGATGCGGAAACGGTGCGCGAACTCTTCAAACACGGCACTGTCATCGTGGTGCCCACGCATAGCAGCAACCTCGACTCGATCCTCGTCGGCTATGCGCTCGACCAGATTCTGGGTATGCCCTCGTTCAGTTATGGCGCCGGACTCAACCTGTATAATTTCGGCCCGGCCGCCTATTTCATGAACCGGCTGGGCGCCTACCGCGTCGACCGGCGCAAGAAAAATGCCGTATACCTCGAAACACTCAAGGTGATGAGTAACCTCAGCATCCAGCGCGGGGTGAATACGCTCTTTTTTCCCGGCGGCACCCGCTCCCGCTCCGGCGAACTGGAAAAGGACCTGAAAATGGGCCTGTTGGGCACTTCCGTAGAAGCGCAACGCGCTATGTGTCAACAGAATACGGGTAAAAAAGTGTTTATCGTGCCGCTGGTTATTTGTTACAATTTCGTGCTCGAAGCGCCTTTTCTCATCGAACAGCACTTACGCAGTACCGGCAAGGAAAACTACATCCGTCTGCGCGATGAAGGTAAAAGTGTGCGCGGCTGGCTGCGTTTTATCTGGCGCTTTTTTTCCACTACCAGCGACATCACACTGAGTGTCGGCCGGCCGCTCGACGTGCTCGGTAACATGGTGGATAAAGAAGGCCGCAGTTACGACCGCTTCGGAAATGCACTCGATATCAGCGAGTATTTTACCTCCAAAAACGAGGTGAACGAGGACCGGCAACGCGAAGAAGAATACACCAAACTGCTGGCCGAACGCATCGTAGAGCGCTACCACATCGAAAACGTGGTGCTGAGCAGCCACCTCACCGCATTTGCCGTCTTTGAAATGCTGCTGCACGAAAACCCGAAACTTGACCTGTTCGGTATTCTCCGCCTGCCCCCCGATGATTATATGTTTCCTTTCCATGCCGTGGTGGAAGTGGTGGAACAAATGCAAACCCGCCTGTACCTCTGGGAACAGCAAGGCAAAATCCGCCTCGCCCCGGAAATTCACCGCTCACCGGAAGATGTGGTGCGCGACGGTGTAAAAAATCTCGGTATTTTCCATGCGGAAAAACCGCTCAGCCTCACCAAAGAAGGACATATCGTTTCGTCTAATTTCCGCGTCCTGTATTTCTACCATAACCGCCTGCAGAACTATGATTTGCACAAGGCGGTACAGTGGAAAACGGCGGAAATTGAAGTACTCAAGGTGGACTAAAGTGCGAAGTCGTCAGTGCGAAGTGCGAAGTCCACATTATCGAGCGGTAGAATGACTTCGCACTTCGCACTGACGACTTCGCACTTTTTACACGGGCGCCAGTTCCACTGTCAATCCATCCATATCCTCTTTCAGTTTCAACTGACAACCCAGGCGACTATTGGGCTGCACGAAAAAAGCGGCGTCGAGCATGGCTATCTCGTCGTCGGTGGGTTGGGAAAGTTCGTGGCCGCTCAGCACGTACAAGTGGCAGGAGGCGCAGAGGGCCATGCCACCGCAGGTGCCTTCTACAGGCAACTCGTACGACTTGCACAACTCCATGATACTCATGTTCATATCTGTCGGCGCAAGCAGTTCGTGCCTGCCGCCTTCGCGGTCGATGATGTTGATTTGAATGTCCATATATAAAGTCCGAAGTCGTCAGTGCGAAGTACGAAGTCCACATGATCGAGCGGTAAGTGACTTCGCACTTCGCACTGACGACTTCGCACTTCATTCACTTCTCTATTCCTTCGATGCCCGTTACGGTCGTGTATTTAAAAGATAGTTTTTTATCCGGAAACGCCACTTTAAACGCCGACTGGCAGGCCAGCGTGGCTTCGTGGAATCCGCAGAGGATCAGTTTCAGTTTGCCGGGGTAGGTATTGATGTCGCCGATAGCGTAAATGCCCGGCACGGTGGTAGAGTAGTCGAGCGTGTTCACTTCCACAGCGCCTTTGTCGATGGCGAGTCCCCATTCTCCGATAGGGCCGAGTTTGGGCGTGAGGCCGAACAAGGGCACGAAATGGTCGGCGGCTACTTCGAATTCGCCTTCCGTATCGTGCTGGATGGTTACGCCGTTGAGTTGTCCATTCCCCTGTAAACCAATGACTTGCGCATTGGTAATGAGTTTTATTTTTCCCGATTCGGCCAGTTCCATCACCTTTTCCACGGAGTCCGGAGCGCCGCGGAATTCGGTGCGGCGGTGGATGAGTGTAATTTGTTCGGCCAGGTCGGCGAGATAGATGGTCCAGTCGAGTGCCGAGTCGCCGCCGCCTGCAATGACGATGCGGCGGTTTTTATACATCTCCGGATCGCGCACGAAATACTCCACGCCGTGGTCTTCGAAATGATCGATGTTGCTGATGGGTGGTTTGCGTGGCTCGAAACTTCCAAGTCCGCCGGCAACGAAGATCACCGGAGCCAGGTGTTGCGTACCGCGACTGGTGGTCACGAGCCATCGGCCGTCGTCCTGCTTTTCAATGCTTTCCGCGCGTTCGCCGAGGGTAAAGCCGGGGCTGAACGGGGCGATTTGCTGCATCAGGTTTTGCACCAGGTCGCCGGCGAGCACCGACGGGTAGCCGGGGATGTCGTAGATCGGTTTTTTTGGATAAATTTCGGTCAACTGCCCACCCGGCTGCGGCAACGCGTCGATCAGGTGGCAGCGCATTTTCAGCAGCCCCGCTTCGAATACGGCAAACAGGCCGACCGGGCCGGCGCCGATGATGATAATATCCGTCTCTATTCTTTGATTCATACTGTGATTGTAGTGGATGATGGGGACGCGTCCCGATCAACATTATTTCCCGGTAAAGGTTGCCTTTCTTTTTTCCACAAATGCCGCTGCGCCTTCCCTGAAATCGTCCGTGCCGCTGCACTCGCCGAAGGCGTCCACTTCTTTCCAGAAGCCGTCGACGCCTTCCTCGAAGTACGCATTTACGCATTCAATTACCTTGGAAATGGCAAACGGGGCTTTGGTGGCGATCTTTTCGATCAGTTCTTTAGCCTTCTCGATTTCGGAGCCCGAAGGTACGACGTGGTTGACCAGCCCTAATTGACGCGCGTCATCGGCCCCAATGATATCAGCCGTCAGGAGCAGTTCCATGGCTTTCGTTTTGCCGATGTACTGAATGAGGCGCTGTGTGCCGCCGTATCCGGGTATGAGGCCGAGGTTCACTTCCGGCTGCCCGAATTTCGCTTTTTCACCGGCCACGCGCAGGTGGCAGGCCATAGCCAGTTCGCAACCGCCACCGAGAGCGAAACCATTGACAGCCGCCACAACGGGTTTGGGGAAATGCTCGACCAGAAAAAAAACGTCCTGCCCGCGTTTGGCCAGTTGCATACCTTCCGTGGCGCTCAGGCCCTGGAATTCGGTGATGTCGGCGCCGGCTACGAAGGCTTTTTCGCCGGCTCCGGTGAGTATGATCCCTTTCAGTCCTTCCACTTCGTGGGCGGCTTCACCGAAGTAGTGTTCCAGTTCTTCCATCGTGCGCCGGTTGAGGGCGTTGAGGGCTTTTTCGCGGGTGATGGTGACGATGGCGATGCCATCTTCGAGGGCTATTTGCAGATTTTCGTATTGCATGGTGGAATAGGTTTTTGAACAGGATTTAAAGGATTGGAAAGGATTAGAAGGATTCCCGTTTCGAGTACTCATTAATATGATTAGGCGCAAGAGGAGCAGGTTAATAATCCTGAGAATTCAAAAAAATGAGTACTCGAAACGGGAATCCTTTCCAATCCTTTAAATCCTGTTCAAAATTTGATAATCCTGTTCAAATTGTACCCCGCAAAGGTAGCGACTTACTTTTTCTCCCAGGCATTGTTTTCCCAATCCTGATCCGCCATGCGGTGCGTCGGATCGATCTCCACCTTCGCCACTTTTTTCATCTTTTCCGGAATATCGAACGTGAAACCCGGATCGACCCAGCGGTGATCGGGCAGCAAGGTGCGTTTGGTGCCTGCTTCCTGCGGTTTTTCGCCGCGCATACTTTCCAGGGGCGCGTAAAAGGTTTCCTTGTCGCCGTTGGAGTAGGTCACCACGATATCGAGCGGCATAGCCATTAGTCCGATGCGTTTGATAGAAACGCGGGTGTTTTTGTCGTTTTCATACACAGAATCGACGGCATAGTCGACCGTTTTGAGGCCGTTGACGAAGTCTTCCTTGTACCAGTCGAGTTCAAGACCGCTTTGTTTTTCGAATACGCGTACGCAGTCGTTGGCGTTGGGGTGTTTGAATTTCCAGGTGTCGAAATAGCGCAGCAGTCCTTTAGTAAACGCTTCCTTGCCGATAACGTACTCCAGTTGGGCCAGGAACACGTCGCCTTTCACGTATGCCGCCAGCGAATAGCCGAAATTGGTTTCAAAATGATCGGCATGGGTCGTGAGCGGTTCTTCTTTTCCGCTGCTTGCCAGCCGATTATACGCCAGGTAAGTGCCGTCGTGCGGGTTTTCCTCAGCGCCCTGTCCGGGCAGCAGGCCTTCGCGGGCCAGTTCGTTGGTGACCACTTCCTCGGCGTAGGACGTAAACCCTTCGTCCATCCATGCGTAGAGGCTTTCATTGGAGCCAAGTATCATCTGGTACCAGGAGTGCAGTTGTTCGTGGATGGCCACGCCGGCCAGCGAATTGAGCGGGCGGTTGCCTGTGATGAGCGTCGCCAGCGGGTACTCCATGCCGCCGTCGCCGCCCTGAATGAAGTTGTATTCGCGGTACGGATATTTGCCGCAAAGGGTATTCATATGCGTCCGGGCGCGGTCCATGATAGCCGGCAGTTTTTGCCAGGCATCGTCGTATCCTTTTCCTTTTTGCCAGAAAAAGCGCATTGTCGAGCCGTCCTGGGCTTTAATGGTAGCCTGTGTGAACTCCGGATCTGCGGCCCAGCAGAAGTCGTGCACGTTGGGTGTTTTGAAATGCCAGGTCAGTTTGTCGCCGGTCGGAAGGCGCAGCGGCTGGGCAGGATCTTCATAGCCGAAACCCACTTCCTGCGGGTTTTGGAGGTAAGAGCCCGCCGCGATCAGGTATTTTTTGTCCATGGAAATGGTGACGTCGTAGTCGCCCCACACCCCGTAAAACTCCCGCGCGACATACGGATTGGAGTGCCAACCCTGGTAGTCGTATTCGCAGAGTTTGGGGTACCATTGCGACATGGAATAAGCCACACCTTCGCGGTTGTCGCGGCCCGAACGGCGAATCTGTAGCGGCACCTGCGCATCCCATTCCATCTCGAATACGGCGGTTCCGCCGGGCAGAATAGGCTCGGTAAGCGTCACTTCCAGGATGGTTTCGTTGGACAGGAATTTCACGGCCTTTCCGTTGTGTTTCAGGCTGTTAACCTGGATATAGCCGATCTCATCTGGTTTCAGTTTGAAAATGCGGTCGGCCACACGCGGGTCGGCATCCTCGATGGTGCGCGAACGCACGTCCATCATGCTATTGGGCTGGAACGCGTTGAAATACTGGTGGTAAAAGACCTGGCCGAGTGTGTCGGGGCTGTTGTTGGTATACGTGAGGGTCATGGCGCCGTGGTACCGGTGTGCGGCGGCGTCCATGTCGATCTTCATGTCGTAGTTGACGCGCTGCTGCCATCGTTCGGGCTGGGCGGAAAGGGTGGTGGCGCCGAAGAGGAAGAGGAATAGGAGTTGTTTCATTGTTGTTGTGTGATGTTGGTGGTAGTTATCGGTTATCCATTATCAGTCATCAGGGTGGTAGCCTATGGCCTGAGAAAATAATAAAAGCCGAAAGTAATCACCCTGATAACAGATAACTGATAACCGATAACGAACAATGCGCAAAAATGAAAAATTTATACGTTTGGGTCCTTTTGAGATGTATTTGGGTTTCTTCATGATATGTTTAGGTCCCTTTAAGATGCATTCCCGTCCTATTGAGAATCGTTTAGGTTCGTTACAGATGCAATCGTATTCAGGGAAATGGGCGAGCAGGAACTCAACATTGTACGCTGAAACTGCGGGAAGATGGGTATAGCCTTTTTTAGGAAAAACGTTGCAAGCCGGGCATTGTTCGTTCTATCTTTGCGGCGCGTACCACGTACCGCCGAACCCCCGTTCGGCGAAAATGATCAAGCGTACACGGCCTGATAACCAATAACAGATAACCGATAACAATTACGAAGAGATGAAATTTCGCCTCGCTCTTGCCCTCACTTGCATCGCAGCCCTTTCGCGCCTGCTTCCACACCCGGATAATTTCACGCCGATCAGCGCGATGGCCTTGTTCGGCGCCGCCTATTTCAGCCAGCAGATCCGTATGCTGGCCGTGCCGTTTCTGGCCTTGTTTGCCAGCGATTTGCTCCTGAACAACATCATTTACCGGCAATACTACACCCATTTCACGTTTATCACGTCGTGGTGGATTTACGTGGCGTTCGCGCTGGTGATGGTGCTCGGCTGGTTTTTGCTGAAAGACAAAGTGACGCCCACACGCCTGCTGTTCGCCAGCCTGACGGCCTCCGGTCTGTTTTTTGTCGTCACCAATTTCAGCACCTGGCTCGACAGCGGCATGTACCCGCAAACACCCGCCGGTCTGGCGGCTTGTTTTGCTGCGGGGTTGCCTTTTTTGAGAAATACGGTGGTCGGTGATTTGTTCTTTTCCGGCGTGCTGTTCGGCGCGTATGAATGGATGGCAGCGAGGCAGAAGGTCGCAGCTAACGTTCATGCTCAATAGATTACATGATTTCAGATTACATGACGTAAGATTTTAGATTGGGGTGCATTGCCTTTGGCTTGTTTAAGAATCTTTGCCAAGGGCAATGCACCCCAATCTAAAATCTTACGTCATGTAATCTGAAATCATGTAATCAAATAAAACAACTCATGTCTACACAAACCCTCTCCCCCAAAAAGGTCTCCGAAAGCCGCACGGTCATGACCGAACTGATCATGCCCAACGACACCAACCCGATGGGCAACCTGATGGGAGGCTACCTGATGCGCTGGATGGACATCATCAGCGCTATCTGCGCCGGCAAACACTGCGAAGCGCATGTAGTAACCGCCGCAGTAGACCATATTTCTTTCCAAAGCCCCATTTTCCTGGGCGACGTTATCACCCTCGAAGCCTGCGTAACCCGCGCTTTCAACACCTCCGTGGAGATTTACGTAGAAGTATTCGCCAGCAATATGAAAGGCCAGCAGCCCCGCCGCTGCAACCACGCCTATTTCTCTTTTGTCGCACTCGACGATACGCGCAAAAACCCTATCCAGGTGCCGCCGGTCATTCCGTTGTCGAATGAAGAACAACAACTGTATGAAGGCGCCGCCCGCCGCCGCGAACTGCGCCTGATCCTTTCCGGGCGTATCAAACCGAAGGATGCCACGGAGGTGAGGAAGTTTTTTGCTGATTTGGAATGAGTAGAGTGCGAAGTCGGCAGTGCGAAGTGCGAAGTCCACTTACGACACAATGATGTGGACTTCGCACTTCGCACTGCCGACTTCGCACTCTTATTAACGCATCATTTGCCAGCCTCCGCGCTTCACGCTCCCGGATAAGTTGTTCCTTTGCGCGGATTTTACCTTAGCCGCTCCTCGGCGCATTTAAAACGTCTTAATGATACATCCATCCCTCCGTTTCCAGCCTGTTCGTGCAGGACTGTTGCTTTCTGTTTTTTGTTTGATGAGCACCCTGTTGCACGCCCAGTTTCCGGGCGCGGGGCAGTTCAATGCCGCGCAGGCCAACGTCGGCCGTTTTTATGGAAAAGTGGTGGACGACGCGACCGGAAAAGGTGTCGGTTATGCTTCGGTGCAACTCACGGGCATGCGCTTCGACTCCGTTTCGCGTTCCATGAAACCCGCTGTCATCGCGGGCCAGTTGACGAAGGAAAACGGTGAATTCAGCCTGGAAAGTCTGCCTGTAATGGGAGAATTTACCTTGAAAATCAATTACTTAGGGTACGCTACCATCGAACAGAAAGTATCGTTCAACCTGAAAGGTATGATGGGAGGCGGCGGCGGCAACCGTCCGCAAAATCCGAATGGCGGCAATCCCGGCAGCGGCATGAGCGCTATGGCGGGCATGGTCGACAAAGACCTGGGTAATATCCGCCTGGCTGCGTCGTCTCAAATGCTGAAAGAAGTGACCATTCAGGGAGAAGCCTCCCAGGTGACACTGGCGCTGGATAAAAAGGTGTATCGCGTAGATAAAGATGCGGTGGCAGCCGGCGGCTCGGCGGAAGACGCCCTGAAAAACGTGCCTTCGCTGAATGTCGACCTCGATGGCAACCTGACGCTCCGCAACTCGGCGCCGCAACTGTTCGTCGACGGCCGCCCCACACCGCTGTCGCTCGACCAGATTCCGGCCGACGCCATCGAAAGTGTGGAAGTGATCACCAATCCTTCGGCCAAATACGACGCTTCCGGCGGCGGCGCGGGCATTGTGAACATCGTTTTAAAAAAAGACCGCCGCATCGGCTACAACGGCAGCGTTCGGGCGGGTGTGGACATGCGCGGCCGCTTCAACCTCGGCGGCGACATCAACGTGCGGGAAGGCAAAATCAATTCTTTCCTGGCGGGCAATTTCAACCAGCGCCGTTCCATCAGCACGGGCCAGACGGAGCGCAACAACCTCTTCGGAAACCCGCTGACCAATATTTTTCAAACCTCCAACTCCACCAACGACGGCTTTTTCGCCATGGGCCGCGGCGGTATCGACTGGTTTATTAATAACCGGAATACCCTGACGCTGGCCGCTTCGTACAACCGGGGCCAATTCAATTCGGAAGATGCATTGAACATTCTGACCGACACGTTGCCGGCTCCGGCACGCCAGGGAAGTTCTTTGCGAAATTCCGATAACAAGCGCAATTTCAACAATCTAGGCTCGCAACTGCTGTTCAAACACCTGTTCCCGAAAGAGGGCAAGGAACTGACGGCCGACCTGAATTTCAACCGCGTACGTTCCGATAACGAAGGTATTTTTAATACTGTTTATGGAAACAACGCGCCCGATACGCGCCAGAAACAGGCGGGCGACGGCGGAAACGAATTTTTCACCATCCAGACCGATTTTGTGAGTCCGCTGAAAAATGGTCTCAAACTGGAAACCGGCGCCCGGGCGGCCATCCGGAATTTCCGGAACAACAACGCCAGTTACCAGTTCGACTACGGCGACCAGGATTACGTGCGCACGCCGGGTTTTGCCGACCGATACCAGTACAACGACCAGGTGTATGCCGCGTACGGCACTTTCAGCCAGTCGTTCAAACAATGGGGCTACCAGGTGGGCCTGCGGGCGGAAAGTTCGTTTTACGACGGCACCTTGCTGGAATCGGATTCCACATTCGGCATCGAGTACCCCTTGCAGTTGTTCCCCAGCGCTTTCATTACCTACAAACTGAATGCGGAAGACAACCTGCAACTGAATGTCAGCCGTCGGGTGAACCGGCCGAATTTCTTCCAGTTGATCCCGTTCGCGGACTTTTCGGACTCGCTGCTGCTCTCGCGCGGCAACCCGGCATTGCTGCCGGAATTCACCAATTCGGTAGAACTCTCGTACCAGAATATCCTCAATAAAAGCCACAACGTGCTCATTTCGGTGTATTACAAACGCGCCACAGACCTGATCACGCGGTATCAGTTTTCGGAATACAACGAATTCCTGGGTCGCGAGACCATCGTTTCCACGTTCCAGAACTCGAATTCCAGCACGGCATACGGTATGGAATTCACCCTGAAAAACAATTTCTGGAAAAAGATCGACCTCACGTCGAACATCAACCTGTATAATTCTATTGTAGATGCAAGTAACATTGAATCGCAACTGGAAAACAAGCAGTTTACCTATTTCATCAAGGAAAACCTGAGCATTAAACTACCGCAAAGTTTCACCGTCCAAGTGAACGGCTCCTATCAAAGCCGCACAGCATTTGCCATCGACGGCGGTGGCGGCGGTCGCGGCGGTGGCTGGGGTGGAGGGCCCACCAGCACGGCGCAGGGATATTCTATTCCGGTTTGGTTTGTCGATTTATCCGTCAGAAAAGACCTCTGGAAACGTACCGCCAGTGTAACGATCAGTATACAAGATATTTTCAAATCGCGTAAATCGGGCTCCTACACGGAATCAGCGTTTTTCACACAGGAAACCTGGCGCCGCAGGGACCCCCAACTGGTTCGCTTGAACTTCTCCTATCGTTTTGGTAAATTTGACGTCAGCCTGTTTAGAAGAAAAAACAACAGGATTGAGACAGAAGGAATGGAATTTTAGCGTTATAGAGGTTACTGGCTGAGAAGGAGGCCAATATCCCTCAATCTTTCCCGTAAAACTCTTGTAAAGTTGTTAAAATATCCGTCCTTTGCGGACTTTTATAAAATTGCGTTTAATAATCCGGGATTCAGAAAGCAAATGGAAGAAATCCCGTTGTGTGCCGCCTAAGATATAAATCCTGCTATGCCAAATACTTTATTCAATTGTAAATTTCCAAAAAACAATACACGCTGCCTGGGGTAAAAAAATACGAATTAAATATATATTAAATGTCTACGAACAACAAACAAAAATTAACCCGAATAGGAGTTTTCTATGACGGTAATTATTTCTTGCATGTCAGCAATTATTACGCATACCACCATGAGCGCCGGAGCCGAATCAGCATAGCAGGACTACACGAATTTGTACGTCAGCATATTGCGGATGAGGAAGATAAGGATTTTGCCCTTTGCCAGATTGTGGATGCGCATTACTTCCGCGGACGTTTGAGCGCACAGGAGGCCAGTAATGAAGGGAACCGCCTGTTTTACGACCGGCTTTTCGACGATATCCTGATGATGGAAGGTGTAACGACGCATTATCTGCCCGTACGTACTGTACAGGGATACAGGCAGGAGCGTGGCATCGACGTATGGATGGCTTTGGAAGCATTCGAACTGACTTTACACAAACAGTTCGAAGTGGTCGTGCTGATCGCTTCCGACAGCGATTTTGTGCCGCTGGTGCGTAAACTGCACACCCTTGGCGTACGTGTAATGGTATTGACCTGGGACTATGAGTTTTACGATGAGGAAGGCCGCCGCCGGAGCACCGTGACTTCACAGTACCTGCTCGACGAAGCCACTTATCCGCTCGCTATGCACGGTATCATCGACCGGGGAGAAGAAAACGACGATATTTTCCCGATTAGCCGCCTTTTTGTAGAGCGTAAAAGGAATTACGTCACCGGCGATCCTGCAGTGGTTGTGGAAACGGTTCCGATCGAAGAAGACGGCGAACCCCGTACCAGTACCATTTTCAGCCTGAAAGACGGTTATGGCTTTATCAGTTTTCCACAAACCAATAACCTGTTCTTTCACTTCTCGTTCCTGCTGGATACCGACTTCAACGACCTGCGCGAAGGCGATGCCGTGGAGTTTACCCTCGGCAAAAACGAACGCGGCGAACCCGTGGCAAAGAATGTAAGACTCGTTCGATAAAAATTTTTCGTCAGCGGTTAAAAAATGAGCGATTAACTAAAATTGGCACGATGTTTTCTGATTGTTAGTTATTCCTTTGCCACTACCGTTGGCGTATAATCTTATGAACGAAGTTTTTAATCATCCCTTGCCTCGCAAGAAATAGTAGGTCCTTTTTCCTCGGAGAAAGGACCTCTTTTTTTTAGAAGTGAGAAAAGTAAGAGAGTGAGAGTTGTGAGAGAGTGAGAGTTGTGAGAGAGTGAGAGCCGACTTCGATTCCACCGCTTCGCTCTATTCTGATTTCGGGGGCGAAGCGGTGAAATCGAAGTCGGCTCTCACCACTCTCACTCTCTCACTTCTCTCACTTCTCTCACTTCTAAAAAAAGGCCCCGACACTTTACAGCATCCGGGGCCAGACATCCTTCTAAAAACCTTCTTGCTAATTCTTTAATTCAACACGGCGGAATCGGCGCGATTCACGTTGGTGGGGTTTCCCTCATTATCCGTTTCGCAGTGCACGAAATCCGCATCGTGGAATTTGTATTTTTCCTTGAAGCCGCTCAGCAACAATTGAATATCTTTTTGCGGCGCTTTTTGCGCGGCATATTCGCGAATGATTTCCAGCACGTCGAAGTCGATGTAAGCCGTATTGCTGGCATCGATCAGGACGCGGGAGTTGGGCGGCAGATTTTCCAGTGAATTTTTAATGGAAGCCTTGTTGAGAAAGGAGACCTCCTGCGACAGTTGAATGCGGATCAGATCGCCTTCGTGGTATTCGTCCTTGTGAAACAGGTAGGAATTGTTGAGATTTCCCCATAAAATGGCAATGACGCTGGCCACGAGGCCAATGCCTACGCCGGTGAGCAGATCCGTAAATACAACTGCCACGACGGTGATGATAAACGGCCACCACTGGAATTTGCCGTTGCGCCACATTTCCTTGAAAATGGACACTTTGGCAAGTTTATAACCCGTCAGGATCAGTACGGCCGCCAGCGCCGAAAGCGGGATCAGGTTGAGCAGCGAAGGAATCAGTGCTGCGCAAACCAGTAACAATACGCCATGGATGATGGCCGACATTTTGGTACGGCTCCCCGCATTGATATTGGCCGAACTCCGCACGATGACGGAAGTAACAGGCAAACCGCCTATCAGGCCGGAAAGAATATTGCCGACACCCTGCGCACGCAATTCCCGATCGGGATCGGAGGTGCGGGAATACGGGTCGATCTTGTCTACCGCTTCCAGGCACAGCAGGGTTTCCACGGAAGCCACTGCACAGATGGTCAGCGCTACGGTATATACTTTCGGATTGGTGATCTGGCTGAAATCGGGCAACATGAACTGTCCGATAAAAGCGCTCATATTTTCGGCAATAGGAATATTCACCAGGTGCTCGGTGCGGATAGCCCATGGATCGCCCCACATTTTCATTAATTCATTCATCAGAATACCCACAAACACGGCTACGAGAGCTGCGGGAATCGCTCCGAGGCGTTTTTTGATAGCCGGCCGATCCCACAACAGCATGAGCCCGATCGACAGCAGGGCTACCAGCGTAGCGCCCGGATGAATGAACTGGGTAATGGATTGCCAGATAGAGGTGAACGTGTTGGCGCCGCCGGATTCCGAAAAATACATATCGCCTTCAGAATCCTTGTCGTAGCCCAGCGCGTGTGGTATTTGTTTGAGAATGATGATGATACCGATACCCGTCAGCATACCTTTGATGACGCTGGAAGGGAAAAAATCGGCAATCGAACCGGCCCGGATGAACCCGAGCACCAGTTGAAAAACGCCGGCGAGCACCACCGCGAGCAGTAATGTCTGGAAAGCACCAAGATCCTGAATGGCTACCAGAATGACAGCCGTCAAACCCGCAGCCGGTCCGCTGACGCTGGTGTGCGAACCGCTCAAAGAGCCGATGACCAGTCCGCCGATGATCCCGGAGATCAGTCCGGAAAACAAGGGCGCGCCCGATGCGAGTGCGATGCCGAGGCATAGCGGCAACGCAATCAGGAATACAACCAATCCGGAAGGGGCGTCATAGCGGAGGTTTTGCAGAATGTTTTTTTGTTGCATGAGGATATAGGAATGACATTTACCGGGAAAGCACCCGTTGGCTATCCTGCAAAAGCGTACGTGCCTTACAGGACGAATGGATAAAATGCCTTTTCCGGCGAGTTGCCGGTCAGGATTCAAGATGTTAGAAGGAAAAACAGTGTTGCCGTAAGCGGAAATACAAAGAGGCAGTGCTCATTCGACACAAAAGCGAACAAGACATTGCATACGGCAACCGATAGCGTTAAACGAAATTGGGAGGAGGAGAAAAAATAGACAGAGGGGCGCAGGGATGAAACTGCTTGGAATAACACTCCGGTGCGCCGATGTGGCGTTCGGCGGAAATGGCGGTCAGGCTGAGGGAAATTTCGCTTTCTTTGAATTTGAAAGACTTGCCGTGAGTGTCGTCCTCTTTACTCTCTTTTTTGGAATCTTTTTCTCCTTCATCACAGGCAAATACCTCTATTTCCGAGGGGAAATCGAAACATTTGTACACATCTTCCGCGACCAGACTGGTCAGCGCAATGACGGTAAGGATTTGAAGAAGTAATTTTTTCATTCTTGTGATAAAAATCAAGTGCTAAACGCAAAAATTAGCGCCCGGTTTTGGCAAAGGTAGTTTTTTGAAAAATATATCTGTAAGATTTTTCGAGAAAATTCAGCAATTTGTTGACAATCAACTCATTGCAATGCATTTGTTTTGATATTTTAATTTTCGCCGCTCATGAAAGCATTGATCCTGCAACAAATACACCAGCCGCTGGAATACGGCGAGAGCACCGATCCGGTGGGAAATAAGGAAACGGTGGTTGTGAAACTGATGGCCGCTGCCGTCAACCACCGCGACGTATTTATTACCCAGGGGCTGTATGCGGGCATCCAGACGCCGGTCATCCTGGGCTCCGATGGGGCAGGGGAGTACCGCGGCCGCCGCGTGCTACTGTATCCGGCACTGGAATGGGGCGATCAAACGACGCACCAGGGCAAACGTTTCAGGGTGCTGGGTATGCCGGAGAACGGCACGTTTGCGGAGCAGATCGCTATTTCACGCAAAAACCTGTTTCCGATGCCGGAACACCTCGACTGGCAACAGGGCGCAGCGCTTCCGCTGGCGGGCCTTACCGCCTGGCGGGCACTTTTCAGCCGCTGCCGCCTCAAAAAAGGAGAAAAAGTGCTCATTACCGGCATCGGCGGCGGCGTGGCCTTGATGGCGCTGCAATTTGCCCTGGCTGCCGGCGCGGAAGTGACCGTGACATCCGGTTCGGATGAAAAACTGGAAAAAGCCCGCACGATCGGCGCCCACCACACCGCCAACTACCGGGAAGAAGACTGGGATAAACGCCTCAAAAAGTCTGTCGGCGCATTCGACGTGATCATCGATTCGGCAGCGGGCGACGCATTTTCACTGCTGGTCGGACTTGCCAGCCCCGGCGCCCGTATCGGTATTTACGGCGGAACGCTGGGCAAGGTCGGCGGACTGAGTTTGCAACCCGTTTTCTGGAAACAAATCAGTATTTTGGGTTCTACGATGGGTAGCCCGCAGGAGTTTGGGAAAATGCTGAAGTTTGTCGGTCAGCACAGGATTATTACAATTGTTGATTCCGTATTTGACCTGAAAGATGGGAATGCGGGGCTGGAACGGATGGATAAAGGGGAGCAGTTTGGGAAAATAGTGTTTCGTGTATAGTGTTTGGTGTTTGGGGCAGCGTTGCGCTTGGTTTTGCTAATTAATCGGTAGCCAAGGGCAACGCTGCCCCAAACACCATACACTATACACGAAACACCCTGCTAAGCAGCACCAGCCCCACTCCCGGCAGCCCGATCCAGATCAGTTCGCTGGCCAAAACCCGCAAACCCCATTCGCTGAAAAAAGCGCCTGCGCCCAGCGGCGATACCAGGATCGGATGCCAGGGAAAGAAGATGCGATCCAAACTGAAAGGCCACCAGAGCGCGCAACCGCGACCACCGTTAGTGAGTATATCGAGCAGTGGATGCGATACGGCACTGAGCACGAACCACAGGGTAATCAACAGAGGTCGGCGGGATACATTTTTAGGTTGTAAGGCATTGAAAATCAACGCTGTGACAACTCCTAATACAATAGTAAACAACAAAGAGTGCGTCCAGCCCCGGTGTCCCCACTGGCTGCTGTAGGGAACGCCGAACCGGAATGCGATCACGTCGAGATCGGGTGCGCAGGCCAGGCATCCGGCTATAAAAAAAGTGACTGGCCGGGCCTCCCGTGGAAAGCCTGCCTGCCCGATGGCTGCTGCCGCTGCAATATGTCCGAAGATGGATGCCATAGTGTTTTAGAGGGGATTTTAGTTTTTTTGTGTTTAGTGTTTCGTCTAGGTCTAACAGTCAGCCGCATCCTAAACACCATACACAAAAAACTAAACACTCCCGTATTTGTGTCGGATAGGTGCTGTTTTGACTTTTGGTTTGATACTTTTGCAATATAAAAACATAATCATGCCCAACTTTTTACTCCCTTCTTCTGATCACCCCTTTTGCAACCAGCGGCTGCGTATTATAGCCAGCCTTGCTCTATTGGTGCTGTGTATCAGCCAGTGCCAGTCGCAATTCCGCCCGCCGGAAGTAGCCATCAGCGAAGCC
Source organism: Bacteroidota bacterium (assembly GCA_029561355.1). Classification (GTDB taxonomy): domain Bacteria; phylum Bacteroidota; class Bacteroidia; order Chitinophagales; family Saprospiraceae; genus M3007. The sequence continues at coordinate 44,542 of JAKQJD010000357.1, forward strand.
GATACGGTCGGGTACAATTTCCTGCAACAGGAAGAACATACGGTGGAAAATGCTTCCTATCTGGAACCGCTCTTCAAAAAAATGTACCTGCAACGGGTGCAAGGTGGACAAAAAATCAATATCGTACAAATCGGCGATTCGCATATCCTGGGAAATTACATGTCCCGCGAAGTGCGCGAAAGGCTGCAACGCGCTTTCGGCGATGCCGGCCGCGGCCTGATTTTCCCATACAAACTGGCCGGCTCGAACGGCCCGCGCGATTACCTCGTGGAAACGAATGCCCGCTGGAGCGGCGCCAATTGCCAGCGCGACCTGAGCCCGGTTTCGACCTACGGTATTTCCGGTTTCAGACTGGAAACCACCAACCCGAAAGGTGAACTGACTTTCCGCATGCGCGATACGGCCACTTCCGAAACGCACCTGTTTACCAAAGTCACCATTTTCCAGCACCGGACACCGCAGCAATTCGACGTGGAAGTGCGCGACGATGTTTCCAACCAGAAAGCACAGATTTATGTAGAAGACGAATATGCGCGCTCCTATTATTTTGACCGGCCGGTCGGTCAGGTCACGATTGCCGCCAAACGCACCGACAGCAAACAAAAACTCCTGACCCTCGACGGGGTAGAGCTGGAAAACGAACTTTCGGGCGTTATGTTCCATTCCATCGGCGTCAACGGAGCCAAATTTCAGGACTTTGTCCGCGCCGAATATTTTGCCCGCCAGGTAGCCAAATTACAACCCGACCTGATCATTCTTTCCATGGGTACCAACGAGGCGCAGGGACATACGGAGCCCGGTTTTATGTACCGCACCATCCGCGACCTGACGGATGAACTGCTGAAACATTCGCCCCATGCGCTTATTATGTTGACGACTCCCGCAGATTCTTACCTGCGCGGCAAGGGATTCAACCCGTATATGCCCGACATGAGCGGCGTGATCCGCAAGTTTGCCCGAGAAAAGGGATATGCCATGTGGGATTTGTTCAATTATACCGGCGGCGCCAACTCCGCTATCAACTGGAAAAGTTCCGGCCTGATGTCCTCCGATTCGGTGCATTATTCGAAAGCGGGTTATGCCGCCCAGGGCAAATTACTGTATCAGTCGCTGGTAAAAGGATACAACGAGTACGTACTGGC
>JAKQJD010000431.1 GCA_029561355.1 Bacteroidota bacterium
GCCCGAAACGCAGGTGCCGGCGGAGCCGCCTACGTCCACGCCCAGCGGGTCGCCCGCATCCAGCGAGCCTGCAAATGCGATATCAGATACCGGAGAAGAGCAGGGGCCGCAGTCGATTACCGGCGGCAGTTTGTCTTCCACCAGGATCGTGCCCCAGCAGGAGTTACCGGATACCAGGTGAACGACACGCACTGCATAAGTATGGTGTACATCATTCGGTCCGAGAATACCGGGCTGCCATGGACCGTTGCCAAGTGGCAGGGTGCGGTCCAGTTCTACTCTGTAATCGTCATAACAGAAGTACGTGCCTTCCAGGATGTCATCCGCATTCAAAACGAGTGTGCAGGTTTCATCCAAAGAGATATGTACGTTATCGTTGCAAACCAGGTTGGATGGCGTAGCCACCACCTGTAGAATTCTGCTGACGGAGGCGATACAACCTACGTTTGGCGGGGCCAACAGCCCTGCAGGGTTTCCGGCATCAAACTGGAAGGTGAGGTTATAGGAACCGACACCCAGTGCGCTGAAATCAAGCGTTGTTGTCCAGTTGTTGCTATTCACCGGTGTTTCTACCGTAGGAATAGGCGTGCCGTTCAGGAAGAACTGACCCGTACCGTCGACGCCTGCGCCGGCTGTTCCGGTAAAGGTAGCGTCCGTGGAATTCACGCAGAAAGTTCCGTCCGGACCGGTAATTACCGGATCAGGATAGTAGCAGGTATTGGAAATGCTCAGCACTACGTTCGGGTAATAAACACTGGTGGCAGTAAGCGTGTAGCCGATACCGTCCAGGTGAACGCCCTGTAATGTGTAAATGAACTGACCGCCGCCGACACTTACCTGTGTGAACAGGGTGCCCGGCGCATAAGGAGCATTGGTGTTCGGATTGATCAGTGTCGTACTTTGAACCATCCAGAGTTGACCTCCGTTGGCCGGGCCGATCACGACTTCTTCCGCGAAGCGGCCGTTGCCGAGGCAGGTGCAAGGATCCGCAATATTCGGACCGCCGGTGTTACCGATGGCAGGCGGTGTGCAGGCTGCCGAAGCAATCACATTGACCGTACTGGTGCAGCTGCTCGAGAGGTTAGCCGGGTCGGTCACCGTCAGCGTAACCGTCACAGGGCCGACGTTGGCGCAGGTAAAGGAATTCGGTGTAACAGTCTGGTTGACAATGCTACAGTTATCCGTACTGCCGTTGTTGATATTGGCAGGGGTAACTGAGCCGGTTCCACCCGCACTCAGATTCAGGTTGAAAGAAGCCACACAGTTGGCCACAGGCGGCTGATTGTCCACTACTTGCAGGAAAGTACTGCAGGTAGAAGCGCCCGAGCCGTCGGTGATACGCCATTCAATTTCATAACGGCCAACCGCGAAGTTGACGGTATTGGAAGCCGAAGGAGCGAAGGCATTGTATGCGCCGGTGGGTACGTTCGCAGCATCCACAGTGCGGTAGCGGAATTCCAGCGTACCGGAGCCGCAAACGCTGCTGATAGTAGGCAATGCCAGCGTTACGGTTGCATTGCAGACACCCGCAGCAGCATTTACCGAAGTATTGGCAGGGCAGGTAATGACTGGCAGGGCGTCGTCATTGGTGATGGTGCCGGTACCGTCGAGTTGCGCACCGCCACCGCTGAAGGTAACATTGCGGCCATTCACGCTCAGGCTGCCCAAACGCACAATAAACGTTTCGTTAGGTTCGATCGAACAATCGCCGATAATCGGAACGGAAACAGTTTTGGATGTTTGTCCCGGCGTGAAGGTGTGCGAACCGTTGGTAAGTGTGTAGTCGTTATTCGCTGTCGTAGCCGTACCGTCTACGGTAAAGTAATTCAGATCCACATTGGCATCCGAAGGGTTGCTCATGTTAATCGTAAACACGAGATTTGACGTACCGCCGTCACCTTCCACAATAGTCGGGCTGGTGATGGTGATGATTGCTGCGTCATCATTCTGAATAGTGCCGATGCCGGTTCCATCCTGAATGCTGCCGCCAACCGGATTGGAAAGCGTCATAATGACCGTTTCATCCAGTTCTACCGTCAGGTCGCCGGTCACAACAACGCTGACCGTCTGGCTTAAGGCGCCGCCGGCAGTGAAGTTGATCGTACCTCCCGCGAACGGCTGGTAGTCGGAACCCGAAGTAGCCGTGCCGCCTGTGATGGCATAGCTTACCGAACTGGCGTTCGCATTTACCGTACGGGAAATCGTAAAGGTCAGGTTGGTTGTACCTGCATTGCCTTCCGCTACACTGACGTCGCTGATGTTGAATTGCGTATTGACAATTTCGATGGCGTAATCTTCCACCTCACCGTCGGCGGCAGCGCCGGTAGGTCCAATTCCGGAGGCTGTCGCTATGCGGAAACGTGCAAAAGAAGTACTGATGGTAGCGCCGGCAGGCACTGCAAAACTCAGGGCATTGTTGCCGGCTACTACGGCCTGGTTGGTGAATATCTGTTCGCCTGCATCGTTCCAGTCGCCGTCAAGGTTGAAGTCCACCCATCCTTGCAGAATACCTGCGCCGGATGCATTGACTGTTATGTTGGCTGTCGTATTAATTACGATGGCACTCGGCAGGGTTACACCGTCTTCGTCCGCGCCGTCACCGGTAGCGGTGGCGTTAGGCTGGCCGTCGAGGTCGGCGTCTACCGTAGCGCCAAGGCGAATGCCGTTTGGTACCAGTGTGTGCCTTGCACCGTTTTGTGCAAATGTAGTTGGATAAAGATTTCCAGCTAAGGTGGGCGCATCTCCCCAGTCGAGTTCGTCGTTCAGGATGGTACCTGTTTGCGGCGAACCGACGACAGTAACGGACGCGGGATTAACAATGGACGGAAAACTGAGGCTGTTGATCGCAACCGTAAACGTTTCATTGGGCTCGATATTCAGATCGCCGTTTACCTGTACGGTAATCGTTTGTATTTCGCCGGCCGTTCCGGCAAACGCAAACGCGCCGTCGTTGTCATCGTAATCATTGTTGGCTGTCGTGGCGGTACCGTCATTCGTAGAAAAGAATACCGTAAAGCCGCCCTGAACCGGGTTGTTCAGCGTTGCAGTGAATACCACCGGGCTTTGGCCGGAATTACCCTCCGGTACGGATGTGGTGCCGGTGAGGGTTACTGTAGCGTTGTCATCATTTAAGATGGTACCTGCTACTGCCGTAGTGCCCAGCTCTACGTTGCGGCCGGAAGCATTGAGCGTACCGATGTTTATATTGTAAATTTCGTCGCCCTCTACTTTGTTGTCGTTGTTAATTGTCACAGGCACAGACTGCGAAGTAGTGGTGCCCGCCAGGAACGTCACTGTTTGGGAAACAATACCGACATAGTCGTTGTCGCCGGTCGTTGCGGTGGTGTTCGTTGTTGAAAACTGCACCGTTACGTTGACATCGACCGGATTGGAGAGGGTTACCGTAAACGTTTGCGGCGTGATGGCTTCTGACTGGCTTACGTTGCCTGCCAAAGCGACCACGGCACCGTCGTCATTCAGGATGGTACCCGTTTGCGGAGAACCGGCCGTACTGATGGCTGCTATTTGTACTGCAGAGGTTCCTGTAATGGCGCCCAATGTTGCAGTAAAGGTTTCGTCCAGTTCCACAATGTTGTCCACAGTCGAACTTACCGTGAAACTGTGTATTTCACCCGCAGTGCCGGTGAAATTCAGCGTAGCGTCGTTGTCGGTGTAATCACTATTGGCTACAGTGGCGCTACCGTCGTTGGTATTATACGCTACGGTGAAACCGCCTTGTACCTGATTATTGAGTGTGGCATTAAAGGTAAATCCAGTTCCTTCAGGATTGGAAGTACCGCCCGAGAGGGTCAGGGTGGCAGTGTCGTCGTTGGTAATCGTCCCCGTGCCGGTACCGCTGCTGATGCCGCCGTTTACCGGATTGCTCAGGGT
>JAKQJD010000435.1 GCA_029561355.1 Bacteroidota bacterium
AGTGCGTCCCGGTAGGACACAGGAGATAATGGAGTTGCCATACTTGTTTGATTGTAGTGTGAAGAAATAGTCGCTGCGCAGCGGGTGTTGTTGGTTATTAGTTATCAGTTATTAGTTATTAGTTATCAGGGGTAGTAAGGGAGCATTTTCACATATCTCATGGCGCTACCACACTGATAACTAATAACCGATAACTGATAACCAACTAAAAGCAAGATGCAGGAGCGCCTCATTCTGGCGTACGCCCGGGTAATTTTTTTTCTCATAACTTGCTGAATTTCAAGCCTTCAGCAGGGTTTTTCACAAAATTAAGTTCGGCATCCGACACATCCAGAATAGTATAATATCGAACGCCGCAAATGGCCATTTCATCGAGCACATCCACCAGGTTCCGGTATCGGGAGCCGGGAGTGGGTTTGATGAGCACATAGAGGGCAGAGCCTTCTTTTGGAACACCGGTTTTCGGGTCGGCGTAGCGTTCGAGGCCCCATTTGGCTTGTACTTTTCCCATTTTATCGAGCACAACCCGACGCAGTCCGCGGTCAGAAAATTCGGTCGAATCGAGCACGGCGTTTTCGAGGCCTTCGTACCAGTAGATCCGGTCATTCGGGCCCAGGATCAGAGTAAGGGTTTTGGATGCACTGACGTCCTGTGTTTGTTTGCCGGAGTCGTCGGGCATAACGAGCGCCATGATGTGGGGTTTGGCCAGCGAGGTAGTGAGCATAAAAAAAGTAATGAGCAGAAAACCCAGATCGACCATCGGCGTGAAGTCGATTCTGGTGGACATGCGCCGTACCCTGGGCTTGTGGTCGGGGCTGTGGGCGGTGGCGGTTTGATTTGAAATTTCAGCCATGATCGTACATTTTAGAAGATGAACAGATGCATGTAAGATGCTGATAGTCAGTATTTTGGCGGGATAATGAAGGGGATTTGTTTATGAGTTTATGGTTTATAGGTTTATAGGTTTATAGGTTTATAACGTAGATTACACATTACACTCCTAAACCATAAACGTATAAACCATAAACCTATAAACCATAAACCATAAACCATAAACCATAAACCATAAACCATAAACCATAAACCATAAACCTATAAACCATAAACTAAAAAAGCGGCACCGATTGCTCGATGCCGCTTTTTTATAAAAGCAGTAAATTTTTGACGTAGATCAGTCCAGACGGAAACGCACGGGAAGTGTAAAACGGACCTTTACGGGGTTACCGTTGGCTTCACCGGCTACCCATTTGGGCATGGCCTTCACGACGCGTACGGCTTCCTTGCCGCAACCACCGCCGATGTCTTTCACTACCTGAACATCGCTCACGGAGCCGTCTTTACCGACGACGAAGGTGAGTGCCACAACGCCCTGGATGTTATTTTCCTTGGCGAGTGTTGGGTACTCGATGTTTTTGCTGAGGAATTTCATCAGTTCGCCTTCACCTCCGGGGAAACTCGGCGGCTTCTGGATGTCGAACAGTTCGTAGGTTTTTTCCTCTACGACTTTCGGTTCTTCGATGATCTGAAGTTCGGAAGGGTTCTCATCGATGGCTGGCGCTGCCTCATCGTTACCCTTCTTGTCTTCGGTACCGATATCTTCCTTCTTTTCGATCAGTTCCTCTACTGCCGGCGGCTTTTCATCCTGTACTTCCTCGTCTTTTTTAATGACGGGCGGCACGAATTTCACCGTCGAGCGCGTGGGCGGCGGCGGTGTGGGCGGCGGCGGCGGCGGCGGCGGCGGCGGGTTATTCGGATCGATATCCGGCGGCGGACCGAGTTCTGCTACGACATCGATGGGTTTTTCTTTCGGCACCAGGCCGCGAACGGCACTCAGGATAAACGGGAGTGCGAAGAATAACCCAATCAACAGCAAACCGAAACCAAGCGCTCTTCCCAGATACTGGGAGTATGAGCGGCGCAATTGATAGGCGCCATATGCCTTATTCCGGTTGGCGAAGATGATATCGAGCATGTCCCTTTCAGGAGCAAGGCCTTTTTCTTCTGCCATTAGTTAGATTTTTAAGTTGTTGAACAATTTATCAGTTACAGTACGGTGCGCTAGTTATTCGTAGCAGCTTCTACCTGATCTTCCGCATTGAATTTCAAACCGGCGGCGGGATTCTTGATGAATGCCAATTCCAGTTCTGAAACATCCAGAATTACATAGTAACGTACTTTCGTAATGGCCATCTCGTCGAGTGCGTCCACCAGGTTTTTGTACCGGGAGTCTTTGGTCGGTTTGATGATTACGTTGATGAAAGAGCCTTTTTTGGGTTCTTTCGTTTTAAAATCCTCATAGTCTTCCTGACCGAACTGGCCTTTCACCTTTTCCATTTTATTCAAAATGACCTGGCGTAAACCTTCGGCGGAATAGTCTGTGGAGTCAAGTTTGGCATCCGTGATACCTTCATACCAGTAAACCTTATCGTTGGGACCGAGCAACAGCGTCAGCACCTTCGATTCTTTTACGGGCTCGACATCTTCTTTTTTGATGTCTTTTTCGGGCATCACCAGCGCCAAAATATTGGGTTTAGCGAGCGTAGTCGTTAGCATGAAGAACGTAATGAGCAAAAAGCCCAGGTCCACCATCGGCGTTAAGTCGATACGTGTGGACATTTTTTTGGATCTTACCTTCCCACCTTTCTTATGACCACCACCACTGTCTTGTGCTATTTCAGCCATAGCGCTCTTGCGTTTTTAAGTGATGAGATCCCCTACTTCTTACTGCCTTCCGCTAACGGCTTGCCTTCCATAGAAGTAATGAGGTTGAATTTGTTCACGTTGATGTCAACCAGGGTGTTGATAACGCCCTGTACCGCCGGATAAGGCGTACTGGCATCGGCTTTCACCACGATCACGTACTCGTCTTTTACCTTGCCTTCCTGTTTCATGCGGAACTGGGAAAGACGGGCGTTGTGTATCCAGTTGGCCAGTTCGCTTTTGTTCACGTCGACAGAGTCGATCGGGATACCCAATGAAGGGAATTTCGTGCGCTCGGAAACCGGCGTATCAAGAAACTGTTTCAAGCGGTTACGAGGCACCCCGAAACTGCCCACATTGGAAAAGATCGCCATTTCCTTTTCGGTCAGTCCCATTTGATAGGTAGAATTCATCGTACTGATCAAATCCATCCGCGTGTGTTGCCCGGCCATGTCGAGGAAAACCTTTCCCTCTCTGTCCACCAGGATAGTCAGCGTACCGGCGTCGGGCAACTTGGTCTGGGAGATGGACGTAGGCGTGTCTACTACTACCATTTCCTGCGGCTTCGCTTTCGCGGTCAGCATGAAGAAGGTGAGTAGCAGGAATGCCACGTCGCACATGGCCGTCATATCGATGGTCGGCGCGCTCCGTTTCGGTTTATGTTTTGGCATATTTTTTTCTCAGTTAAGAGTGATGAGCAATCAGTGTTCTTTGGCTGCGAACGTCTGCGTCAGGCTGTAACCTGCTTCATCGATCCGGTACGTCATTGCGTCGATGCGGCTCGTGAAGAAGTTGTAGGCAATGATCGCGAGGGCGGAAGTACCGATACCGAGTGCCGTATTGATAAGGGCTTCGGAGATACCTGTTGCCAGGGCAGTGGAGTCGGGCGCGCCGGCGTTGGCCAGCGAAGCAAACGACCGGATCATACCGAGTACCGTACCGAACAGACCCATCAGGGTAGCGATCGAAGCGATCGTAGCCAGAATATTGAGGTTCTTTTCGAGCATCGGCAGTTCGAGGGTTGTGGCTTCTTCCACTTCCTTTTGAATAGCGATCACTTTTTCGTCTTTCTCCATACCCGTCATTTTGGTCATTTCGTCGTACTTGTGCAAGCCTGCACGTACTACGTTTGCCACGGCGCCTTTTTGTTTATCGCAGGCGGCAATTGCGCCATTGATATCGCCACGATCGAGGAAACCCTTGATTGCGCGAACAAATGCGTCGATGTTACCGGCACCACGTGCTTTGCCCAGCGTAATGAAACGCTCTATAACAAATACGATTACGGTAAAGAGCAACGTAATGATAATTGGTACAATAAACCCGCCTTTGTAAACGGTACCGGCGTAGTTGCCCGGCAGTGGGTCTTTCGTGTTGTCGCCATCCACAAAATTATCCGGAGAACCGAAAACGTATTTCCAGATCAGGAATGCTACGACGTACAAAACAGGAATAATGATGAACGGAAAAATAGCCGATAAACCGCCACCTTGTTGTTGTTTTGCCTGTGTGGGTTTTGCTGCTGTCATGCTGCGTAAAAATTTTAGTTAATGAATGATTTAGTTTGACTGATTCCTCGCCAGACAGCGCATTTCACATAGGACTGAAACATGGATTTCCGTTTCCAAAAACTCCGTTACCGCCATAGATGCGGGAAAGAATATTTGTGGCGTGTGTGCCTTGAAAAATATTTTTCAGTACCTAAAAATGCCCTCCTATGGAGAAAGGTGAATCTTAGTGGCGGTAAAAATAGTGTAGGCATTACAATTTCCAACAAAGCCGCGCGGAAATTCATTTTTAATTAGCGTCAAAGGGCAAACTTTTATTTGTCAAATAGGCTTTTGAAGGTTTTTTTGGCTCAAAAAACGTTTTAAGGGCCTTCTGAAGGGCATATAAAAAAAAGAGGCCGACCCGTATGAACGGGTCGGCCTCCTGCAAATTTTAACGATTGGCGCCTGCGATTAATCGTAACGGCGCTTTTCTTTTTTCCTTTTTGTCTTAAACATGTTTCCATCGGGCTCGCCGTTGCCGGTCGGGCCACCCTTGCGGGTCATGGCGCAACGGAAACCGACGGTCCTGCTGGATTTGCTTTCATCCAGGTAACGACGGGTGCCGGGCGACAGCCAGAAAGCACGGTCGGCCCAGGAGCCGCCTTTGATTACGCGGGCCTGGTCGTTGATCAGGGTACTGACACCATAACGGTATTCTACGAGCGATTCTTTGTCACCGTCGAGATAGTTATACACTTCGGGACGTTTATAGTTGTCGCGCAGCGCCGTAGTGGTGGTATCCATGAGTTCGTAGGTAAGACGACCCAAGCTGTCTTTCGTTACGGGAGCACCGGTTTCCGGGTCCAGTTTTTTCGTGGTAAAGATGTTACCACGGAAAGAGTTCAGGTCCTGGTTCTCGTTATCTGCGAGGTCGGCGCTGGTCATCGGACGGTACAGGTCGGCAGTCCATTCGTTGACGTTACCGGCCATGTTGTACAGGCCGTAGTCGTTGGGCCAGTTGCTGCGAACCGGGCCGGGCGTAAATGCACGGTCGTTCAGAGCGCCTGCCATACCGCCATAGTCACCACCGCTGCGCTTGAAGTTGGCCAGCATTTTACCCTGGTACTTGTTGCGTTTCTGGTAGCGGGTCGTATTGCCATCCCATGGGTAGATACGACGGTCGCTGATCAGCTCGTCCTTGCTGGTAGCCTGGTTGCCGACCAGCGAGAGTGCGGCGTATTCCCATTCCGCTTCCGTCGGGAGACGGTAAGCAGGCAGCAGGATGCCGTCCTCCAGACGAACGCGGCGTTCACCACCGGTACGAATGTCTTTGATGTTTTTGCGGGCGCTTGGTTCGTATTGACCTACGAGGTATGCTTCGGTGTTGAAGTTGTTCTCGTTTTTCTGGTCGGGCGTCGGATCGATGATACCGCGGCGGATGAGGATCATCTCGTTCACGCGGTCGGTACGCCATTTGGAGAATTCATTTGCCTGGTTCCAGCTCACACCTACTACGGGATACTCGTCGTAGTCAGGTGCGCGGAAATAGGTTTCCACCAGCGGCTCGTTGTACGCCAGCTCTTCCCGCCACACCAGGGTATCGGGGAGTGCTCGTTTCCAGACTTCCGGATACGTTTCGCCGAATACGCGGTCTACCCAGTACAGGTATTCGCGGTAGTCGATGTTGCGGACCTCGGTTTCGTCCATATAGAACGAAGATACCGTTACGCGGCGCGCCATGTTGTTCCATTCGAACGTAACATCCTGGTCGGTAAGACCCATCGTGTAAGTGCCGCCTTCGACAAGCACAAGGTTAGGGCCGGTAGCCTGGCCTTCATAGTCGGTTTTTTCAAAGCCGCCCCACTTTTGGTCGTTGTATTTCCAGCCGGTCGTTGCAGATTTTTCGGTTTTTTTACCGCAGCTGGCAGCGAGCAGGACCAATAGCAGCAAGCTAAACCCGTGAATGAGTGTTTTTTTCATTGTTTATAAAAAAACAAGTTTTAAAAAATGAGTGGCAAATGTAGGCAAATAAAGCATTCTGTTTTCGCAGACTCTTCCAAATTTAACGAAAAAGGCACGAAATTTACTGAAACATTCGAAGGCAATTGTTGATATCCGCCCGTTGTTTCTTTTTTCGGATGTTTTCGTTTTTGTCAAAAAGGATACCAAAACTGATTTCATAGGTTCCGCCGGCGCGGCCAGCGAGGCCAGAAACGGTCAAATCATAACTTACACCGATCTTAAAAATATCTTTTCTAAAACCTGCCAGTAGGATTAACGCGTCTGCGTTTCTGAAAGTATGGCGATACCAGGCTCCCGCAAACATAACATTTAGCCCGGCATAGGCTCCGACATTCAATTGTTTGTAAGGTCCTTGCGATACGAACAGGAAATTCGGTGAGATAAACGAGGGCTCCGTACGTTTATTGCCTCTTTTAACAATGATTTCCGTCCCGCCGTGTAAGGTGTAGCGGAGCGGCAGTCCGGAGGTCACGTTGTTGTTAATCAGCAGGAAGCCTTCATTGGGGGTATTAAGGTGTTTGAGGGCGCCGCCCAGGTAAAATTTTTCGCTCAGCACCATCATGCCTGCGGAAAGGTCTAAACGCGTCTGGCTGGTGACGTCGGGGCGATTTTCGCCGGTTTCATTGCCGATGCCTCCGATGGGATCGATCTGGTCGGGAAAGGTGAGTTTGTCCCAGTCGAGGTTTGTTTGCCAGGCGCCCGCTTCCACGCCGAGTTTGAAAGCGAGTTCGTCGTTTACGTTCAGTTGATAGGCGTACACGGCCGAGAGGCGGGTGCTGCGCAGAATTCCTGCACCCGCATTGTCGCCTTCGAGGTTGAATCCGATGCCACTGTTGAGGCGATCCAGCTTTTGCTCGTACGAGGCTGCATATGTACGGTATGCGTTGCTGAAACCTGCCCACTGGTTGCGGTAGGCCAGCCCGATGCGCGGTGCGAACGAGCTGCCCGCAAATCCGGGGTTGATTTGCAGCGGCATGGCATAAAACTGGGAAAAAATAGGATCCTGAGCACTTGCCCAGCACCAGCATAAAGAAAATACTGCCGTAAGGAATAATTTCATGTCGTGAAGTTCCGGTTTCTCACGGAAAGAAAAGATGAAACGACACGGTTTTTCGCTAATTGCCTTATAACGACAAATGTTTTTGGTGTATGGTGTATGGTGTTTGGGATGCACTGCTCTTAGTGTATTGGTATATAGTGTATTGTGTTTGGGGAGCGTTGCTCTTGATCTGGGTTATAAACAAGGCCAAGAGCAGTGCCCGAAACACCAAAAACTACACACCAAACACTAAGAGCAATGCGCCCCAAACACCAAACACCACATCCCAAACACTAATTCCGTTTGGAGCTCGCAGGCACCGGGTACCGCTTGGCGTAAGCCTGGGCTTTGGGCACCAGTTCTTTCAGCGTCTGGCTTCTTCTGGCCGGGTCGGGGTGCGTGCTGATAAATTCCGGCGGGCGGCTACCGCCGCTGGCGCTCATGCGTTGCCAGAACGGCGCGGCTTCACTGGGGTTGTAGCCCGCCATGGTCATCAGGTAGAGGCCGATTTCGTCGGCTTCCGATTCGTGTTTGCGGCTGAACGGCAGCAAAACGCCCACTTGCGCGCCGGCGCCGGCGGCGGCCAGGAGCAGGTTACGGGTTTGGGCAGGTTTTTGCGAAAGCGCCAGGTCGAGCGAACTCAGGCCCAACTGGGCGATCAGGCCCTGGCTCATACGTTCGTTGCCGTGGTTAGCCAGCGCGTGCGCGATCTCGTGGCCCATCACGACGGCGAGGGCATCTTCGTTTTGCGTCACTTTCAGGATGCCTGTGTAGACGACAACTTTACCTCCGGGCATACAAAAAGCGTTGACGGTGGGGTCATCGACCACATTGAATTCCCAGGCGAAGCCTTTGAGCTCGTCCTGAATTTTTTTGGAACGGTAGTATACGTCCACCGCGGCTTTCAGGTCGTTGCCTACCCTGCGCACGAGGTCCACTTCCTTGCCGGAAGAGAGGGTTTTATTTTGAGAGATGAACGTACGGTATTCCGCAAAACTCGTTTGATTGAGCGTAGACGTAGGGATGAGCGTGAGCGATTTTCTCCCGGTAAAAACGGTCTTATTGCAAGCCATCAGCAGAAAAAGCACTGAAAAAGCCAGCAGAAATTTCCTGGTCATATTGTTGAATTTGAAAGGTTTGAAATGTTTCTATTAGCATTATACGAAAAAAGTCCACGTAAGTCATGTACCCGGAACCGTAAATATATCTTAAAACACAAAAAGCGGCGGTGCGTATCAAAACACACCGCCGCCAGGCCATATTATTTTTAAGAGCAGAAAATTTATTTGCTGCCTCTCAATGCACGTGGGATCTCGATAGAAGCGATCGGAATAGCGCCGTTGTTGGTCACTTCCACACCTTCTACCATAACGATGTCGCGTACGCGGATGGTAGAACCCAGCTCCATTTTGGAAATATCGGCGGAAATTTCGTCTACTACTTTTTCAGGAGTAGTGAGAATGTTCACCGAACGGAGGGTCGGGATAAATTTACCACCTTCTTTTACACCCGGAGCAACGCCGATAAAGCGCAGCGGAACGGTGGCTTTGAATTTCACACCCGCAACCAGTTCGAGGAAGTCGATATGCACCACTTCGTCCGAAACCGGATGAAACTGGATATCTTTTACGATGGCTTTGGTTGTTTTTCCGTCCATTTCAATCTCTGCGAGTTTGAATTTGGGGGTATACACCAAATGCCGGAGCGCTGAAGCCTCTACACTGAAAGAGGTTGCGTCGCCACCGCCGCTTTTGTAAATCACAGCCGGAACGTGTCCCTGGGTGCGGATTTTTCTGGTTGCCTCTTTGCCGGAAGCTTCTTTACGGTGACCTTGAATAGCAATGATTTCCATCGTATTGTTCGCTAAATAGTTATTCTTTTTCTGAAAATGCCCGCAAAGGTAAGTTCACATTTGCCGAAAAACCAAGGATTCTGCAAAAAAAATAAGAAATAATTCACCGTATTTTGCAACATCCTTCAAAACAACAAATCCGATCGATCCATAAAGTCAATTCATAAAACATGATACACTTGAAATATTTGCTCCCGCTGCTTCTGGCCGGCTGTGTACTCGCCTGTAATGAGCCGGGCAGCACACCCGCTCCCGAAAATGACTACCTCAAAAACACCGAAACCGGCGTCCGGTCGGGCGGTGTCCGACTCCTTTCCATCGACGGCGGCAAATACAAAGTGTGGACCAAACGCATCGGCAACAACCCGCGCATCAAAGTGCTGCTGCTGCACGGGGGCCCGGCCTGCACCCACGAGTACTTCGAATGTATGGAGAGTTTTCTGCCGCAGGAAGGCATCGAATTCTACTATTATGACCAACTCGGTTCGGCATATTCCGACCAGCCCGCCGATACCAGCCTCTGGAATTTGCCGCGTTTTGTGGAAGAAGTAGAGCAGGTACGACAGGCGCTCGGACTGAATAAAGACAATTTTTACCTGCTTGGGCACTCGTGGGGCGGTATTCTGGCCATTGATTATGCCCTGAAATACCAGCAGCACCTGAAAGGACTTGTCATTTCCAATATGATGTCGAGCGCACCCGATTACGACCGTTATGCCAATGAAGTGCTGGCCAAACAACTGCCGCCTGCCGTGCTCGATACGCTGCAGATGCTGGAAGCGAAAGGCGATTTCGCCAACCCGAAATACATGGAACTACTTCTCCCCCACTTTTACAACCAGCACATCTGCCGGCTCCCGCTGGCCGAATGGCCCGACCCCATGCAACGCGGGCTGGACCACATCAACCCGGTCATTTACGTAGCCATGCAAGGCCCCAGCGAATTCGGCATTTCCGGGAAACTGGAAAAATGGGACCGCAAAGCCGACCTGCCCAAAATCAAGGTGCCCACGCTCACTATCGGCGGCACCTACGACACCATGGACCCGAAACACATGGAATGGATGGCCTCCCAATTCCCCAAAGGCCGTTTTCTGCTTTGCCCCAACGGCAGCCACATGAGTTTGTGGGACGATCAGGAGCATTATTTCCCGGGACTGATAGACTTCCTGAAAAAGAATGATGAATGATGAATGATGAATTTCTCAGCATTATCACATTATCCTGCCATTCAAATAAGGTTGAATTTCAACTACTTATAGCGAAAATAAATAATCTGCTGAGCGGCCAAAATTCATCATTCATCATTCATCATTCATCATTCATCATTCCTAAACTCTTTCCAAGCCGCTTCCGCCAGTTGCCTTGTCAGCGTTTCAATATAATAACTGCCGGCGGCAGGGTCGGGAATGTCGCCCAGGCCGCTTTCCAGCTGGAGCAAATGCTGTACGTTGCGGGCAATGCGACGGCCGAATGCGGGCGGATATTGTGCGCTCGCTTCGCGACCGGCATCGTACGGCAACACCGTCAGGCGGTCGGCGCCGCCGAGCACAGCCGACATAGCCATCGTGGTGGCGCGTATCATGTTGGTATAAAGATCATCCGTGTAGGCATCTATATTGAAATGCACGGCTGTTGCGGGCAAAGTCAGCGGCGCATTCCACACCTTTAATATATGTAACCACAGCAGTTTGAACGCCCGCATTTTGGCGATTTCGTAGAAGTAACTTTTACCGACCGAAAGGTCGAATTGCATATGTGCGGCGGTACGATCGGGTGTGATGCCGCGCTCGGAAAGTTTTTCCAGGTACAGATTTCCCCGGCGCAGCATTGAAACGATTTCGGCAACCGGCGAATTCCCTGGCTCCGACTGTATGGAAACGACCGTGAAATGCGGGAACGATTCCGATGCAAATTGCAGTAAATCAGCCAGATAGCGCCAGTCGACGATTTCATGGTGCAGCGCCGGATCGTAAGCCAGTGAGCCATGCAACTGCGCCGTTTTCAACTTCCGCGAAGCAGCAAGTTGGGATATATAGGAAAACAAAATTCCCGGATTGGCATCCACCGCTTCTCCCGCGAAATGCAGTCCGATAAAATCGGGATGCACGTCGTGCAGCAGTTGTGCAAACACATCGCTGTCTACCCCGTTTTTCAGGTAAAAACGAAGCCCCTGCACACCGCCTTCCAGGGCATCGAGCGCTGTG
>JAKQJD010000436.1 GCA_029561355.1 Bacteroidota bacterium
GGAAAAGCCGAGGCATTCGAGGATGGCCGACCGGGTGTGGTGGTGTGGGACAATGCTGCCCTGCAATACAAATTTCAGGGTAACTACCAGATTTACATTTATAAAAAACGATAGTTTGAATCAGGATTAGAAGGATTTTAAAAATTAAAAGGATTCTCTGGCTATGCTCAGGAATCCTTTTAATTTTAAAAATCCTTCTAATCCTGATTCAAACGTTCTTACACTTTTTCGATCACAATCGCCGTCGCGCCGCCGCCGCCATTACAAATGGCCGCAAGCCCGAGTTTACCTCCTTGCTGGTGCAACACGTTGTTCAGTGTGGTCACGATGCGTGCACCGGAAGCGCCCAGCGGGTGCCCCAGGGAAACCGCGCCGCCGAACACATTGGTTTTGCTGTGATCCGCTTCCATCACTTTTTCAAACGCCAGGGTAACGACCGAAAACGCTTCGTTTATTTCAAAAAAATCGATGTCGTTTTTGGTTAAGCCCGCCATTTTGAGAGCCTTCGGTGCAGCGATGGTCGGCGTAGTGGTAAACCATTCCGGCTCCTGCTCTGCATCCGCGAAACCGCGGATTTTGGCAACCGGCGTCAGGCCGAGGCGTTTCACCGCTTCTTCACTGGCCAGCACCAGCGCCGTAGCGCCGTCGTTGATCGTGGAGGCATTGGCGGCTGTAACCGTGCCGTCAGGAGAAAATGCAGGACGCAATCCGGGGATTTTGTCGAACATCACTTTTTTGAATTCCTCGTCTTCCAGGATCTGGATTGGATCACCTTTTTTCTGCGGGATCAAAACGGGCACAATTTCATCGCGAAATAAACCGGCTTCCGTCGCGGCAGCCGCGCGTTTGTAAGAGTCGATAGCGAATGCGTCCTGTTCTTCGCGGCTGATACCGTATTTCACGGCGGTCGCATCGGCGCAAACACCCATGGCTTTCTGGTTGTACACGTCCGTCAGGCCGTCTTTCGCCAGTCCGTCGATTAATTCACCGTTGCCGTATTTGTAGCCCCAGCGTGCATTGGGCAGGTAATACGGTATTTGCGACATGTTTTCCATACCGCCGGCAATGACGATGTCATTGATTCCCAGCATGATACTTTGTGCGCCGAGGGCGATGGTTTTCATGCCGGAAGCGCACACTTTATTGACCGTTGTGCAGGGAATATTGTCGGGCAAACCGGCAAAACGCGCTGCCTGGCGGGCAGGCGCCTGGCCCAGGTTGGCGCTCACGACATTGCCCATCAGCACTTCGTTCACTTCTTCGGGTGCGACGCCGGCTTTTTCCAAAGCGCCTTTGATCGCAATAGCGCCCAGTTGTGTGGCGGAAACACCGGCCAGAACACCGCCGAAACTACCGATTGGGGTGCGAACGGCGGAAATGATATAAACTTCTTTCATAAAATGGTGGTAAAACTTGGTTAGCAGGTTGCAAAAGTAGAGAGATTGTTGGAACTGCGATACACTGGAGAAAGCCTCCGCGAAATCCCTTTGATTTTTCAGGTATCGACCGGCCGGCGGAAAAATTCATATCTACATGAAAATCAAGGGATTAAGTCTGTTTTTACACATTTGACTCTTTTCAGGCAAATTCATTTTTCCGTCTGTTCCGACAAAGGCTTGTACAGACCGGAGCAGCCGGTTATGTTTGCCGGCTAAAAATCAAACGTCATGTCTAAGTTCACGAAATTCATCGCCGGCGAAGCGCTCAACCTGTCGGTAGGTTATCTGGCAGGCCTTTCGGCTTCCATGCTGGTGTCCAAATTTTTTGTCAAAAAAGGGATGGCCAACCTGTGGGGCCTTGCTGCCAAAAGAGACGCAGTAAACAAGGATACGTACGAATGGTTGATGTTCGCATCTTCCTACGTGATCGGTTTGCTTGTCATGGTGTCGATCAATTACCTGTTGCAGCGCTTGCGCCACCAGAAACCGGCCGAAGCGGCGTGAGTGTGTCTGGTTTTTAGTGTTTCGTGTTTAGGACACGCTCGTTGTTATTTCTTTTCCATGGCGCGGGCTTTCTCCAGCACTTTTTCTTCCAGCGTTTTTTTGAACTGAATGATGCGTTGCAGCAGCGCCTTGTCGGAAGTGGCGAGCATTTGAGCAGCCAGGATACCGGCATTTCGGGCGGCATTCAGCGCAACCGTTGCCACAGGTACACCTTCGGGCATTTGCAGGATGGAAAGAATACTGTCCCAGCCGTCGATGGAATTGGAAGATTTCACAGGAACGCCGATTACCGGCAATGGCGAAATAGCCGCCACCATACCCGGCAAATGTGCAGCCCCGCCGGCGCCTGCAATGACCACCTGGATACCGCGCTCATGCGCCGTTCGGGCAAATTGGAACATACGTTCCGGTGTCCGGTGCGCCGAAACAACCGTCATTTCAAAAGGCACTTCGAGTTCGGTCAGAATATCCGCCGCTTTTTGCATTACCGGCAGATCGGAATCGGAACCCATGATAATGGAAACCATGTATTAGAAGTGAGAGGTGAGAAGTGAGAGGTGAGATCGTTAACGGCTGATGACGCGGAGTGTTTTTTTGACGAATTCGGCTTTCCGGAAGGCTGCTTCCAGCGTTTCGGCAGTAATCGTAACGTGGCCCATTTTTCGGAATGGCGATGTCAGCGCCTTTCCATACAAATGCACGTGTACGCCGCTGACTGCCAGGCATTCGGCCACACCTTCGTATTGAACGGGGCCTTTGTGGCCGTCTTCGCCCAATAAATTCAGCATAAGAGCGGGCTGAACCTGCGCTGTATCGCCCAGTGGCAAATTGCAAATAGCACGGAGATGTTGCTGATACTGGCTGGTTACCGCGCTGTCGATGGTATGGTGCCCGCTGTTGTGCGGCCTCGGGGCCACTTCATTGACCCACAATTGACCGTCGGTGCACAGGAACATTTCCACGGCCAGCAAGCCGCAAACGTCGAAAGCGCGGATGACCTGTTCGGCCAACGATTCTGCCTCCGCGGCAGCCAGTGTGGGAATACGGGCCGGACAAACGAGTAATTCCACCAGGTTTGCTTCCGGGTGAAAATCCATTTCCACCGCAGGGAAAACAGCGACCTCGCCGGAAGCATTCCGGGCAGCGATTACCGCGATTTCGGTTTGAACCGGCGCCAGTTGTTCTGCCAGGCAAGGCCCTTGCAACAGTTTGGTCTGGAGGTCTTCTTTCGTTCGCAAAATGGCTACGCCTTTTCCATCGTAGCCTGCCGTGCGCGATTTTTGCACCAGCGGCAAGTTCCATTTGCCCGTTTCAATGGCGTCCAGCAAGGCTTTTTCGTTGTCAAAAAGTTCGAAAGGGGCGGTAGGAATACCGTTTTCCCGGTAAAATTCCTTTTGCAGGCCTTTGTCCTTGATGATGTCCAGCGCCTCGGGAGCCGGATGGATCACCTTGCCCTGCCGCTTCAGTTCGTGCAGCGCCTTCGTATTAACATGTTCAATTTCAATGGTTAACACGTCTTTATCTGCGCCGAAAGCCAGCACGTCGTCGTAATTGTTAAAATCTCCGGGTGTAAATTCAGCGCAAACCGGACCGGCAGGAAAGTCTGCCGAAGTATCCAGAATACAGGTTTTGAAATCCCAGGGCGCCGCTGCCAGACAGAGCATTTTGCCCAGTTGTCCGCCGCCGAGAATCCCGATTTTTTGTGTGGTAGAAAACATGGCGCGAAGGTAAGGCAATGCGGGTGTTTTGTGTGCGGTGTTTTGTGTTTGGATGGGCTCAAATGCGCATACCGCACACCATGCGGTCGGCGCCGGAAATATCCTTGCGCATCATCACCATTTGAAAACCTTTTTGCGTCAGCATGGCCGCTACCTGCCTGGCATTGAACTCGTTGCACTCAAAAAACAAAATCCCGCGCACCGGCAGTTTTTGGAGGGCAAAATCGGCGATGGTACGGTAAAAAAGAAGTGGATCCTCGTTTTCAACAAACAATGCCAGCGCCGGCTCATGGTCTAGCACATGCCCGGGCATCAGGTCTTTTTCGGATTCCGGAATGTAGGGCGGGTTGCTGACGATGACGTTTATGGATGGAAACAAGTCCCAGTCTGCCGGGTCGGTGATATCGCCTTGCCTGAACTGAAACGTGGAATTTTCGCCGAGAATTTGTTGTGCGTTCGACGTGGCTACAGCCAGTGCTTCCGGACTTTTTTCCAGTCCGTACAACTGAATCAGCGGCATTTTTTTCTTCAGGGTAATGCCGATACACCCGCTGCCTAGACCGATGTCCAGCAAATGCACGCCCTCTCCTCCTCCGGTCGCTTTCAAGTATTCGAGTACCCAGGCGACCAGTTCTTCCGTTTCCTGGCGCGGTATGAGTACGGCAGGAGTCACCTGAAAAACGAGTCCGTAAAACGCAGCCGACCCGACGACGTATTGCACGGGTTCGCCTGCTTCCAGGCGTTGTATAATGGCTTGTAAATGTTCTGTTTGTGAGTCCGACCACTTTGCCCCGAAATCAGCAGCCGGCGTGCGGTGCGCCTGAAAAACGTCTTCGAGCACAATCCGCGCGATTGCCGACGCTTCCGCTGCTCCGTAACGCTCTGTCAGGCGGCCGACCAGCATTGATTTTACAGCATCCGGCGTCATCATTCGAACAGTGCGGCCTGGCGAAGCATTTCATCCTCGGAACGGCCTGCGTCGGAGCCGTCGGAAAGAGGCAGTTCGTCTGCCAGCACTCGTTTCACGATGCGCAACTGGTGTGTATAGCGGTTCATTTCGCGGTTGAAAATGCCGAAATGGTCCAGTTTATCAACGCGAACCTTTCCGGAAGCATGAATAACGTGGCAATCCGGCATGATGATCCCGACATGCACGATATGCCCCTTCGCGTTATCAAAAAAGGCGAGGTCGCCCGCCTGGCACTGCTCCATAAAATCGACTGGGCGGCCTTGCGTAACCTGCTGGGAAGCATCGCGCAGGAGCCGGATGCCGGCAATTTTAAATACCATTTGTGTGAGCCCCGAGCAATCGATCCCGAACGGAGACCTGCCGCCCCACAGGTAGGGTGCATGCAGGTAACGACGGGCGATTTTTACGACCCACTCGCTATTGAGTTGCTGCTGTCCGGGCGATACTACAGGCCCGGAAAACTGGAACGACTGGTCGCCCAGCACACAACGCAAGCCGTCGTATCTGGGCAGGGATGCGCCCATGGTGAGTGGTATGAAATGGTCGGCCGCCATCAAACCTTCCACCAGCGACAGGTTCATGGTTTGCTGGTCGGCATATTGATCGTACTCGCTGGGTGTGATGCGTTTGAGTTGTTTGGAATCGACCCAGCCTATGTAGCCGTCCCAGGCACAGAGCACCTGTTTCCAGTTGTCCCTCGACTCCTGAATTTCCACGGTTTCGCCGAAAAGCAATTGAGACACCATCTCACTCTTGTCGGAGGGCTGGGCGCGCAGCGGGGCTATAGCAACTTGACAGGCGGCGTATTCCATGAACGAGGGTTATGTGTGAGGGTATTTCGTTTTTCGTGTTTCGTATTTCGTAAAGGGATAATAATCAACCATTTCTAAAAACGAAACACAAAAAACGAAATACTATCAAGAGTTATGGATTTCAAATATGGGTGAAATATCTGAAATCCTGGCCGTTTTCTATTTTTTGCAGGGTTTCGTAAATCAGCCAGATCAGGTTGTTTACGTCATCCTTGTGCGCCATTTCCACCGTCGTATGCATATATCGCAGCGGTAGGGAAATCAGTGCCGAGGGCACGCCGCCGTTGGAATAGGCGAATGCATCGGTGTCGGTACCCGTTACCCGGCTGGCGGCTTCGCGCTGGAACGGGATCTGGAGGCTTTCCGCCGTACCGATAATAATATCGAGCAGTTTCTGGTGCACAGCAGGTGCATAGGTAACGGAAGGGCCGTTGCCGCAACGCACGTCGCCGTGTTTTTTACTGCTGATCATGGGCGTATGTGTGTCATGGGTAACGTCCGTCACGATCGCCACATTCGGGCGGATAGACTGCGTCACCATTTCCGCGCCGCGCAGGCCCACTTCTTCCTGCACCGAATTGACGATATACAGGGTGTATGGGAGTTTAATGTTATTTTCCTTGAGCACACGTGCTACCTCGGCAATACAGAATCCGCCCATACGGTTATCGAGGGCTCTGCCGGTGTAATAGCGTTCGTTCAAAATCGTCAGTTCGTCCTGAAAAGTAATAACACATCCTACGTGGATACCCATTTTCAGCACTTCATCCCGGTCCTTTGCGCCCACGTCGATGGTAATATTGTCGAGCGCCGGCGTAAGCGATGCATCTTTATCGGTGCGGGTATGAATGGCCGGCCATCCGAAAACGCCTTCAATTTTTCCGCCCTGACGCAGATGTATCCAGACGCGCATGGATGGTGCAATCTGGAAATCGCTGCCACCGTTGCGGATCACGTGAATAAAACCGTCATCCGTTACATAATTCACAAACCAGGAGATTTCGTCCGCATGGCCCTCGATCACCACTTTATAAGGCTGGCCGGGATTGATGATACCGTAAGCAGTGCCGTAATTGTCAAGTTGCCACTCGTCGATATAGGGTTTGATATACTCCAGCCACAATTTCTGTCCCGACCACTCATAGCCGGTCGGGCTTGCGTTGTTCAGGTAGCGCCGAAGGAAAGATTCAGATTCAGAGTTGATTACGTGCATACTTACTTAAATTTTTGAAATACGGACAGGAGTTAACGGTTAAATCCGTTCGCCGTTATCTTAAACATAGAGCGCGCCCCAGCCGTCCGGATTCTCGCGCCACTTGGAAAGTGTTTGTAAATCTTCCTGCGACACATAGCCGGAGCGGGCGGCTTCCTGCACCAATGCGTCGTAGTTGGTTAATGTTTCGAATGGAATTCCTTTGGCAGCAAATGCCTGTGCGGCCTTGTCAAAACCGTATTGGAAAATAGCGAGCACGCCGACAACTTCTGCGCCTGCGTCGCGCAAGGCGTCCACTGCCGTCAGGCAACTGCCGCCCGTGCTAATGAGGTCTTCAATAACCAGCACGCGTTGACCGGCCTTCAATTCGCCCTCGATCTGATTACGCCGGCCGTGGTCTTTGGCGCCGCTGCGAACATAAATAAACGGTAACCCGAGTACATCGGCCAGCAATGCGCCATGTGGAATGCCGGCCGTAGCCACACCGGCCACAACATCGAAAGCACCAAATTCAGCGGATTTTTCAGCCAGCGATTTTTTCAGGAAAGTACGCACTTCCGGATGGGAAAGTGCTACCCGGTTGTCGCAGTAAATAGGCGACAACAACCCCGATGCCCAGGTGAAAGGTTCACGAGGGCTCAACTTGACAGCCCTGATTTGCAATAAATTACGAGCGACTTCTGACTGCATTGTAATGGTGAGCCCCCCAGGGCCCCAGAATAAGGGTTATAGCCGTGGATTCCTGGAGATATTTTATGATTGCAAACGCGGGGATCGCGTTGAAACAAATTTTACCCGTTACAGAAAACCTCCTATCATTGCCTTAAAAATGAATGATATGAGGGAGCAAAAGTATAAAATCTACATAAACGGTAAGCCGGTTTTTCTGACTACCTCCGAAGGAATGCGTGAATTGGGCATCCAACCCTCCAAAACAACGCATGTAGCCTATTATATGGGCAAAAAAAAAGTGATAAAACAGTACCTGGACCTCTTAAATAAAAATAAAGATATTCAGGCGGTGGTCTTGTTTTTCGATGATCTGGCCGCGTTGTGGAAAGATTTTACAGAGTGTTTTACGCTCCTCGAAGCAGCAGGAGGATACGTTCTGAATGACAGGCGCGAACTGCTGGTTTTTTACCGGCGTGGATCCTGGGATATGCCGAAAGGGAAAATTGACCCTGGAGAAACGCCCGAACAGGCAGCCGTACGGGAAGTACAGGAAGAAACAGGGCTTGTGCATTTGAAACTCGGCGATTTTTTAGCCCACACTTACCACACCTACGAACTGAAAGAAAAAAGGATCCTGAAAAAGACCTGGTGGTATTATATGGACACACCCGACCTGCAACTGGTGCCGCAAACGGAAGAAGACATCGAGGAAATCCGCTGGGTAGAACCCCGGTCGTGGCTGGCCGGCGGGCTGGAGGTGTATCCGAATATCCGGGAGGTGATCGAGGCGGCACTTGAAGTCGAATAGTTGTTTGAAAAATGCAGAGATCCGATGACTTGGAGTCATCGGATCTCTGCATTTTTCAAACAACTATTCGACTTCAACTCTTACCGTTTTGTTAATTTTTTCAAAATAAAAATATGGCATCGCCGGATTGTCTGGAATTTATTTTTTTGCAGCATCTTCGCGGCAGTTTATAAGTTCAGTTCCATCAATCTCTTTGCAAAAGATGTCAACCCGTCGCAACGCCCTGAAAACCCTGCTGGCCGGCGCCGCTGCGCTCAGCACCGCACCAGGCCTGTCCATTGCAAACACATTAGAACCCATGAAGCCTCTTTTCAGGAAAGGCAACATTCGCCATGCGGTTTGCCGCTGGTGTTTCAATGATTTTCCACTCGATGAATTCTGTGTTTTTGCCAAACAGGTCGGCATCGAAGCCATCGACCTCGTAGGGCCCAAAGACTGGGACACCCTGAAAAAACACGGCATCTATTCATCCATGTGCAACGGCGCAGAACTCAACCTCGTCGACGGATGGAATGACCCGAAATTCCATGAACAACTCATCAAAAATTACACGGAAATGATTCCGCTGGTAGCCAAAGCGGGTTATAAAAACCTCATTTGCTTCAGCGGCAACCGCCGGGGCATGGACGATGAGGCGGGTATGCGCAACTGCGCCGAAGGCCTGAAAAAAATCATGCCGCTGGCCGAAAAAAACGGCGTGATCATTCACATGGAACTGCTTAATTCCCGGGTCGACCACAAGGATTATATGTGCGACAAGACGGCCTGGGGCGTAGAATTGTGCAAAAACATCGGCTCAGACAACTTTAAACTGTTGTACGACATCTATCACATGCAAATCGATGAAGGCGACGTGATCCGCTCCATTCGCGACCACCACGCCTATATCGGTCATTACCACACCGCCGGCGTACCCGGCCGGCACGAGATCGACGATTCTCAGGAACTCTACTACCCTGCTATCATGCGCGCTATCCTGGCAACCGGCCACAAGGGATTTGTTGCTCAGGAATTTATTCCTGTTGCCAGCGACAAACTTGCTTCCCTGGCCAAGGCCATCGACATCTGCGACGTCTAAAAAAACACCTTACCACTCTGTTTAAATACCGGATGACTACCTGCAAACATTTGAATTTCAATTATTTAAACACAAAATATGGCAGAAAAATATGATGCTATTGTCGTCGGTTCGGGTATTTCCGGAGGCTGGGCGGCAAAAGAACTCACGGAAAAGGGCCTGAAAGTGATCATGCTCGAACGTGGGAAGGACGTAAAACACGTTACCGATTACCCGAATACATTTAAAAAAACCTGGGAATTCCCGCACCGCGGCCGCATCACCACCGAGATGAAAGCCACGCACCCTGTTCAAAAAAGGGATTATCCCTATTCGGAATTCAACCCCGACTGGTGGGTGAACGACCAGGAATGCCCATACACTGAAGTCAAACGTTTCGACTGGTGCCGCGGTTTTCACGTCGGCGGCAAATCGTTGATGTGGGGGCGCCAGAGTTACCGCCTCAGCGATTTCGACTTCGAAGCCAATGCCAAAGACGGCATCGCCGTCGACTGGCCTATCCGTTACAAAGACATTGCTCCATGGTATGATTATGCGGAAACCTTCGCAGGTATCAGCGGTTCGATGGAAGGCTTGCCTCAATTGCCCGACGGTAAATTTCTGCCGCCGATGGAACTCAACATCGTCGAAAAAACGGTGGCTGCACGCATCAAGGAAAAATGGGAAAACCGCCGCCTCATCATCGGACGCGTAGCCAACCTGACCCAGCCGCACAATGGCCGCGGTAATTGCCAGTATCGCAATCTATGCAGCCGCGGTTGTCCCTTCGGCGCCTATTTCAGCACACAATCGGCCACTTTACCGGCAGCAGTGGCTACCGGAAACCTGACGCTGCGCCCCTACTCTATCGTCAATCAGATTCTGTACGACAAGGATAAAAAACGCGCCAAAGGAGTACTCGTGATCGATGCCGAAACGATGGAACACATTGAGTATGAGGCGAAAATCATTTTTGTTTGCGGCTCTACCCTCGGTTCCACACAATTGCTGCTGAATTCCATTGAAATGGGCGGTCTGCCCGACGGCCTCGGCAACAGCAGCGGCGAATTGGGCCACAACCTGATGGACCACCACTTCCGTTGCGGCGCAGGCGGCTTAATGGAAGGTTTTGACGATAAAATACCGTACGGACGCCGTGCAAACGGTATTTACGTACCGCGCTACCGCAATTTGTTTGGCGATAAACGCGATTACCTGCGCGGATTCGGATACCAGGGCGGCGCCAACCGCCAGGACTGGAGCCGCGAGGTGGCGGAGTTGAGTATCGGCGTGAATCTGAAAGAAGAACTGCGCGAACCCGGACCCTGGAGTATCGGTATGGGCGGTTTCGGCGAAATGCTGCCTTATCACGAAAACCAGGTTACACTCGATAAAACGAAGAAGGACAAATGGGGCCAGTACGTGCTGTCGATCGACTGTGAATTGAAAGAAAACGAACGCAAAATGCGCAAGGACATGATTGCCGATGCCGCCGAAATGCTGGAAGCGTCCGGTGTGAAAAACGTCAGGTCCTTCGACAACGGCTCTTTCCCGGGCATGGCTATCCATGAAATGGGTACGGCACGTATGGGCAACGATCCGAAAACGTCCGTGCTCAACCGCTGGAACCAGATGCACGACGTGCCGAACGTATTCGTTACCGACGGCTCCTGCATGACTTCCATCGCTTGCGTCAACCCTTCCCTCACGTTCATGGCTCTGACGGCACGCGCCGCCGATTATGCCGTAACGGAAATGAAGAAAGGTAACCTGTAACCGCATTTCTCCATCATTCAAATTCATGATCAATTATATATGAACCGACGCGAATTATTGCAGCGCAGTGCCCTCGTATTCGGGGGTACGCTGCTCGGCGCCGAAAGTATCCTGGCGAAAAACATCGACTGGGATCAACTGGACAATTTGCCCGATGATTCCAAAGCCATCGGCCTGTTCAGCAAGGCGCAGGTAAAATTACTCAACGAAATTGCGGAAACCATCCTTCCCGCTACTGATATACCCGGCGCGAAAGACGCCAAAACGGGCCAGTTCATCGCCGTCATAGTCAGCGATTGTTACGAACCCGACGATCAGAAACGTTTCATGGAAGGCCTGGCCACGATCGACGCGGAAAGCATCAAACGGTACGGCAAGAAGTATATGAAAAGCAGCGCTGCCATGCGTACCGATTTGCTGACGGAACTGGATTCTGAACAAAAGGCTTTCCAGAAAACGAAAGCCAAGGAAACGCCTTCGCATTATTTCAAGGTCATAAAAGACCTCGTGCTGTGGGGATATTTCACTTCGGAAATCGGCGTCATGCAAGGCCTGCGTTACGTTGAACTGCCGGGAAGATATACCACCGAAGATTACAAAAAAGGCGACCACGCGTACAGCGGCTAAAGCCAAAAACGGTTGTTAGTGAAGGGGTTGTCTCAAAGAATATCATTTGAGCCAACCCCTTTATTTTTTACTGCCATCAAGAGCATGTTGAAGAATTCACGCCCGTCCGTATATTGCCCCGAAAATTACTGCTATGAAAAAAAGATCAGGGCCAACCGTATGCAGGAAACAGATATTCCTGTTTTCGTTGCTTGCTGCCCTTGTTTTTTGTCAAACCTTCCTTTTCGCGCAACCCGGCCCTACGCCCGCTGAAGCGCGACTTCAGGGCTTTGAACAACGGAAAAACCTCGGAAAGGCCTCCCTTCTTTCCGTGCTGGCCCCCGAAAGCATCGGTCCTTCCATTTTTTCCTGCCGGGTTACCGACGTAGATGTCGATCCTTCCAATCCATCCCGGTTGTATGCGGCTTACGCATCAGGCGGATTGTGGTACAGCGACAATAATGCCACTACTTTCAAACCTGTTTTCGACCACGAAGCCAGTATGACCATCGGAGATATCGCGGTGGACTGGCAGCATAACATCATCTGGGTCGGTACGGGCGAAGCCAACAGCAGCCGCTCGTCCTACGCCGGTACGGGGATTTACAAAAGCAACGACCGGGGCAAACACTGGACCTGGTGCGGTTTGCCCGAAAGTCACCACATCTCCCGCATCATTCTGCACCCTGTAGATACTAATATCGTATGGGTAGCCGTGCTGGGCCATTTGTATTCAGGCAACCCTGAACGCGGCATTTACAAAACGACCGATGGCGGAAAAACATGGAACAAGACATTGTTCATCAATGATTTAACGGGCGCCATTGACCTGGTACCCGATCCCCGTGATCCTAATACACTCTTTGCCGCTACCTGGGAGCGCAAACGCAGCGCCTGGAATTTCGACGGCGCCGGCACAGGCTCGGGTATCTGGAAAAGCACCGATGCCGGAGAAACATGGTCGCTTGTAAGCACACCAGAAAGCGGATTTCCTTCCGGACCTAAAACCGGCCGCATCGGCCTTGCCGCCGGTCAAAAAAACGGAAAAACGGTTTTATACGCTTGTGTGGACAACCAAAACGCCAAGCCCAAAAAAGAAACCATCGACACCGAAGCGCTCACGCAAGACCAGTTGCGCACCATTTCGAAAGAGGATTTCCTGAAAATTGGCGACGAGAAACTTGCTGAATTTTTAAAGAAAAATGGATTTCCAGAAAAGTACGACGCTAAAAAAGTGAAGTCGATGGTGAAGTCCGACAAGATTAAACCCGGCGCGCTTGTAGAATACCTCGAAGATGCCAATGCCAGCCTTTTTGAAACGGATTTCATCGGTGCGGAAGTGTACCGCAGCGACGACGGCGGCCTCACCTGGAAACGCACCCACAAGGAATCCATCGAGCAAATGCACTTTACCTACGGCTACTATTTCAGCAACATCCGTTGCATGCCCGACGATGCCGACCAGGTGTATCTGATTGGTTTTCTGATCATTAGAAGTGAAGACGGGGGCGACACCTGGAAAAATATCAACGGCGACAACGTGCACGTTGACCATCATGCGCTCTGGCTCGATCCTGCACGACCAGGTTACCTCGTGAATGGTAATGACGGCGGCCTGAACATCAGCTGGGACAACGGCACTTCCTGGATCAAATGTAACAACCCGCCTGTCGGGCAATTCTACGCCATCTCCGTCGATCAGGACGAACCCTACAACGTGTACGGTGGTACGCAGGACAACGGTGTCTGGACGGGGCCTTCCAACTTTGAGGCTTCGGATGCCTGGCACCAGACAGGGAATTATCCCTACAAATCGTTGTTGGGCGGCGACGGTATGCAGGTACAGGTCGATTACCGCGACAACAATACGGTATACAGCGGTTTTCAGTTCGGTTACTATTACAGAATCAACAAGTTAACCGGTAGAAGTAAAGCCATCACTCCTCAACACGACCTGGGTGAGCGGCCCTTGCGTTTTAACTGGCAAACGCCGATTCACCTGAGCAGGCACCAGCAGGACGTGCTGTATTTCGGCGCCAACAAACTGTATCGTTCCTTCGATAAAGGTGATAATTGGGAAGTTATTTCCGGCGACCTGACTACGGGCGGAAAACCCGGAAATGTGCCGTACGGAACGCTTACTACTATCCACGAAAGCCCGCTCAAATTCGGGCTGCTTTACTCCGGCTCCGACGATGGACTGATTCATGTAACACGCGATGGCGGAGAAACCTGGAACAGAATTTCCGATAGTTTGCCCCAGCACCTCTGGGTGTCGCGCGTGCAGGCGTCTGCCCATGAACGGGGCCGCGTGTTTGCCAGCCTGAACGGCTACCGGCTGGATGATTTCAACGCATATGTTTATGTTTCACATGATTACGGACAGCATTGGAACCGCATCGGAACGGCCTTGCCCGCTGAGCCGGTCAACGTTATTCGGGAAGATCCTGTAAATGAGAATGTCCTGTACGTTGGCACCGACCACAATTTGTACGTTTCTCTGGACCGGGGCCAAACTTTCCAGACACTGCACCCCGATTACCCCCATACGCCGGTCCACGACCTTGTTGTACAGCCTCAAACACATGATTTGCTGATCGGCACGCACGGCCGCTCCATTTATAAAGTGAATATGTCGAACGTAGAAAAAATGACGGACGAGGTACTTGCGTCCGCGCTTTTCCTGTTCGAGATACCCAAAAAACGCTTTTCCAAAAACTGGGGCAAACAGGAACCCTACAAAGAAATAAAAGATCCGGAACTGCCCGTTACGTTTTACGCCGCGTCCGTCGGAAGTGTCAAATGGAAAGTACAATTGAAAAATACGGATGTCATTCTCAACAGCGGGGTTTTAAATTGTAACAAAGGGCTCAATGAATTCGTTTATAACCTCGAAATTTTGCCGTCCGCTGTAAAAAAATACCGGGAGGCGCTGCTGAATACAAAAAAAGATGATAAAAAACCGCCAGAAACGGTGAAAGCCGATAGCGGGAAATATTATCTTAACAAAGGCAGTTATACCTTTACGCTCGAAAAAGACGGAGTTTCTGTTTCTGCGGACTTGGTGATTGAGTAATGTTGATGAGGGTTGATAAGGTTGATGAGGGTTGATATTCATCCACTCGAAAAAGCAGGATATTTCAGTTTACTGAGTGGATAAATATCAACCCTCATCAACCTTATCAACCTTTATCAACCCTAAACTCACCGAGCCAAATTTTTTTTAACCATCACATTTTCAATGAAAAATCTGAAAAATCTATTTGTGGCTGCCCTTGTTCTGGTCAGCATGACCCTTACAAGTTGCCTGCACATACTTGAAGAAGTTACCTTTAAAGACAAAGGCAACGGCACGTATGCCATGACACTCGACATGAGCGAGATCAAAGGCATGGTGGATATGATGAAAGGTATGGCAGGCGACAGCCTTGCCGGCGATTCGACGGCTATTATGCAGGGGGCAGATCCTATGGGCGGCGGCGCCGATAATTCCATGACCCAAATGGGTGAGCAACTGAGTTCTGTAGCCACCTCGCTGAAAGGTGTGCAAGGCGTTACCAATGTCATGGAAGTAAACGACACCACCAACCTGAAGTTTGGCTACTCCTTTGATTTTGCAGATGTTGCAGCGCTCAATCGGGCACTCAAAATCATCAACAAAGACAAATACGACAGCAAAACGGATGAAATCTTCAAATTCAGCGGCAAAAACTTTGAACGCATGAGTTCCGGTGATCTTGGTCAGGAGATCAAAAAAGCCCTGTCCGAAGGCGGCGGTGAAGAAGAAGGTGGAGAAGAATCCATGGAGATGATGAAAATGATGTTTGCCGACATGAGTTACACGCAGACCTATCATTTCCCCGACCGGGAGATCAAAAAATCGGACAACTCCCTGGCGCAGGTGACCGACAACAACCACACTATGACCATCGTGATCAAGCCGTTCGATGAAGAACAGCAAAAAACAAAACCGACGGTGGCGACGGTGGCGAAACTGAAATAGTAACGCGGATTGCGCGGATTAAAAAAAGCGGATCTACGCGGATTTGATCTCGAAAAATGGATAATCCCATTCCTTATCGAGCCCAAATCCGCGTAGATCCGCTTTTTTATCCGCGCAATCCGCGTTGCAAAAATCCGCGTAGATCCGCTTTTTTTTAATTCGCGCAATCCGCGTTGCAGCGTTGCCTAATACACCCGTCCCATCATTGCATTATCCACAATGGTGCGTTTTAGGGCCTGGAAATCCACCTCGCCCTGTTGAGCCCAAACCACTTTTCCGCCCGGCTCCACCAACAGCGTATACGGCAATGCGCCGTTCCATTCTTTTCCGATGGCTTCCGCCAATGCGTATTTATCCTGTTCGCTAAACAGATAATTAGTTACGCCCGACTGTTTACTTTTCAGAAATTCCAGCACTTTCGCTTCCTTTTCCATCTTGTCCGCCGATATCGAAACGAACTCGAAATCACGTGCGCCGTACATGCGTTGAAGCACGAGAAAATCGGGGTATTCCAGCACGCAGGGGCCGCACCAGGTGGCCCAGATATTGATCAGCCGGAGTTTGCCGGAGTCTGAATTTTTCAGCAAAGCCCGAACGCCTTTGGCGTCGATGCCGCTCAATTTCACCTCTTTGGCAGCCCAGTCGGCATCCGCTTTGGCGTGTAGTTCCAGTTTCCAGCCCCATTTGGTAGAGCAACCGAAGGTTTGAGTAACCGGTTCGCCAACGGGTTGTCCGGCCAGTACGGCGTCGGTTGCAGCGCGCAGGTCTTCGGCGTTGGCCGTTCCGGGCTTTTCTTTTTTGTCCAGGCGGCCGGTGTATTGCAGTTTCCGAGCCTGATCAAATACAAAAACATGCGGCGTGGCAGCGGGACCGTATTGCAGCGATGCGGTTTCGGTATCACCATCATAGAGATAAGGAAAATTGAATTTATGATCTGCTGCACGCTGCTGCATGGCTGTAAAATCGTCATTCAAGTCTGAATATCCCAACTCTTCGTACAAGAGCCCAAGTGGACTATTCGGTGAAATAGCCACCACTTCTACCCCTTTCGATTTATAATCTGCTGTAAAAGCGATGATCCGGTCTTCGTAAGCCTGGGCCGTCGGGCAATGGTTGCAGGTGAAAACGACGACCAGCGCTTTTGCATTTTTAAAATCCTGGAGACTGTAAAATTTGCCATCGACGCCCGGCAGGTTGAAGTCGGGCGCCTGTGCTCCGATAGCAAGCGTTTTCACTTCCTGTGCTGCCACCTTTTGAGGATTGGCAACAAAAGCAGCGGTCGGCTGCGGTTGGGCAGCGTTGGCGGATGGCTCCGTGGAAGACTGGCAACCGGCCAGCAAAAAGCCCAAAAAAAGAATAGGAAGACTGGCTCTAAGAGACATTTGTGCGAGGGTTGTATTCATGAACAAAAGGATGGATTGTGTTCACAAATGTATAAAAATATATCCCCCGCAACACGGCACTTTGAGATGCCTGCATGTCGTAATATCCGATGCTATTTATGAAGAATTTGCCCTGAAAAAAGAAGTTGTAATATCGACAGTTGCCTTATTCGCTTCAAATAACAACGAATGACAAACCGGCATTCGTTGTTATTTGAAGTAAAAAAATTCAGGACAACTCTTGTTTGGCGGCCTTACCCCAAAATCAGAATTTCGGGCAGACAATCTCTTCATTGTCATAATTCCCGAGATACGCCACCGAGATTTCGAAAGCGCTCTGGCGTTGTTTGGCCTGCAGGGCACTTATGTTAAGGTCGTAACTCACGCCTACCAGCACACTATTGACCTCGAAACCCAGCAAAGCCACGACAGCATCGAGGCCGATGCCGTCGGTGTTGCGAACGGGCCGCACCCAGGTACCGAAGTGCAGCGCACTGCCGCCGTACCGGCCGAGCGCAGTACGAATATTGGTACCGGCATTGATTTCCATATGCGGGCCTTGCGAAGCCACCAGCAAACGAGGCAGCAACGATACTTTGTTGTCGCGCGTCAGCGGGATACTGGCTGACAACTGGCCGTTTATTTTCATGTACAATTTATCACCTTCCGCGCCCGTACCGTAAAAGGAAATAGTGGGCTGCAGAAAATGGTGCACCGCAGCGCCGGCAAAAATCCGGCCCGAACGCCCGAACTGGGCTGTGTAATTCAGTCCTACGTTGTAATCGGTGAAAGCAAAATTATTGGCGGGCAAATCTTCCAGTGTGGTGCCGGTGTAGCCATTCACGCCGTCGAATTCGTCGTGAAACTGTAGCGATTCGTAATTGACGTTGCGTTGGGTAAGACCCAGTTGAGCGCCCAGCGAGAGAAACTGGCGGTCATTGGCGCCCAGTGATTTATGAAAAGCGAATGAAATGGCTATCTGGGTAGTGCTGAAATCGACCACGCTGACCTTGTCGTTGAAAAACATGAGACCCAGGCCGATCGCGTCGCGGCGGTTATTTTTGCCGGGTGCTTTGAAACGAAGATCCGCCGACAGCGAAAATGTTTTGATCGGGTTTTCGAGTACCTGACGCCACTGGTCGCGGTAAATGGTACCAATGCGGTAACTGCCTTCGAATGCGCCGGTGAGCGCCGGATTCAGGGTAAGCGGAGAAGCGTAAAACTGGGTAAAATGCTTGTCCTGGGCTTGCAGGGATGCAACGGATAAAAGGATAAAAAGAGTGTAGAAAAACAATTTCTTCATGCTGTCGGGAATAAATTTGGGCAAAGGTAATGCAGGTGAATGAGTTATGGGACAGATGCCCGGGGGTTCTTTGGCAATGCCGCCGGTTTTAACGATTGGATGCCGGTTTTGGTCTTTTTAAAGAAAAGCAAAATTTCTATACCTTTCGCCATCTTACCAATCAAAACGAAATATGCAATCTTCTGACTCTTCTGATTTCAAACCTTACATTTCCCCGGGCGACGTATCGGTGAAGGAATTCACGGTTCGGGCCGTCATTCTGGGCTCCCTGTTCGGCATCTTGTTCGGCGCCGCCACCGTTTACCTCGCTTTGAAAGCGGGCCTCACTGTGTCCGCTTCCATTCCGATAGCGGTGCTGGCCATTTCGCTGGGACGCAAGTTTCTGGGCACGACCATCCTGGAAAACAACATCATCCAGACGACCGGCTCGGCCGGCGAATCCGTGGCGGCAGGTGTGGTATTCACGCTGCCCGCCTTCCTGTTTCTCAGCGATGGCATTGGCAAAGGCTATTTCAGTTACTGGACCATCCTGATGCTGGCTATTTTTGGCGGCATTCTGGGGGTTTTGATGATGATTCCATTGCGTAAATCGTTGATTGTCAAAGAACATGCCAACCTTCCCTATCCGGAAGGCACCGCCTGCGCACAGGTATTGATTGCCGGTGAAAAAGGCGGCGATTTTGCCAAAACTGCCTTTCAGGGTCTTGGTTTCGCTTTCGGATATGCTTTACTTCAAAAAATATTCCGGGTTATTGCCGAAACGCCGGTTTGGGGTACCGCCTCCGATAATAAATACCTGCCCGCCGCTCGTGTAAGTGGAGAAATCACGCCGGAATACCTTGGTGTAGGTTACATCATCGGACCACGTATTGCAGGCGTACTCGTAGCCGGCGGTGTGCTGGCCTGGATGGGGCTGATTCCCCTGCTCGCAACCCTGGTGCCCATGGACACCATTGCTGCACAACTCTCCAAACTTGACCTCTTGAAGCCCATCACCGATGCGGCCGGCAATGTGCGTTATCCCTATGGCTGGAACCCCGAAACGCATTCCTTCACGGATCTTACGCAGGCGATTTACCGCGCATATATCCGACAGATCGGCGCCGGCGCCGTTGCAGGTGCAGGTTTTATCACCCTGATAAAAACCATGCCCACCATTATTTCCTCTTTCCGTGAAAGCCTGGCGTCCATGCGCAACCGCGACAAAAGTGTGGCTGTGGCCCGCACGGACAATGATCTTTCCTTAAAAATAGTGGCTTTCGGCTGTCTGGGACTCATCCTGCTCATGGCTATTTTGCCCAGCATTCCTGGTGACAGTATTTTGAGTAAACTGCTGATCGGTATACTTGTAATCGTTTTCGGTTTCTTTTTCGTGACCGTTTCCAGCCGCATTGTCGGTATAATCGGTAGCAGTAATAACCCGATTTCCGGTATGACCATTGCTACCATCATGGGTACGGCACTGGTGTTTATCGGCGTGGGCTGGACAGGTAAAGTGTACGAACCTATGGCACTCGTGGTAGGCAGTATGATCTGTATCGCCGCAGCCAATGCGGGCGCTACTTCCCAGGACCTTAAAACGGGCTATATCGTAGGCGCTACTCCCAAGTACCAGCAAATGGCGCTCTTTATCGGGGTGATTGTTTCTTCTATGGTGATAGGCGCTACGGTGTTGTTCCTCGATAATCCGACGGCCGATATGCGCGCTGCGGGTATCGAACACGCAATCGGAGAAAAATTCAACGCGCCGCAGGCGACGTTGATGGCTACGCTGATCAAAGGCCTGTTGTCGTTCAATCTCGACTGGCAATTTGTGCTCGTAGGCCTGTTTATTTCCATTACGCTCGAACTCTGTAATGTTAAATCGCTTTCTTTCGCCGTTGGTCTTTACCTGCCGCTTAGCACTACCCTTCCGATCTGGATTGGCGGCGCTCTGAAAGGTTTTACGGACTGGCTGTCGTCACGGAAAGGGGAAGCGGTGGAAGATGCAGAACTCGGTAAAGGCAGCCTGTTCGCCACAGGGCTTGTGGCCGGCGGCGCGCTGGCCGGGGTTGTCGTGGCACTCCTGCAGGCATCCGACTCAACTGCCGGGGCGCTGGCATCTGTGAGCGCCGAAGAATCCATCACAGAACGACTTGGTGTGGGATATTACCACCTCCTTGGTGTGCTGTTCTTCTCCACCCTGGCTTACTTCCTTATTCGAGCGGCCCGAAAGAAGTAAATCCTGCATTTTTGCAAAAATTGGATGATACGGTTTGATGAAAGCCAACTTTTTCAAAAACTCGTATCATCCATTAGCATTTTACACAATACCAATTTCAAAACCACCATTTACTCACACCTAATTATTGAAACAATGCGCTATTTGGAACAATTCGAAACCGCAGCCCCTACCGACTTGGAACTGATGACCGTTGTAAATTTATACGACGACGAACCGGAAGAAGACGAAGCCCCGGATGACCTGGATGACGATGATTATGGGCTGGGCGACGACTTTGACGAAGACCGGGAAGGAATCGATGTAGACGGCGACAGCGATGAAGACTACGACCTCGGAGAAGAGGGTGAAGAAGACAACTACAATTTCGAAGAAGGCGAAGCCGACGAGGAGGATCTGTATTAGGCTTTCGGCCGGAACGGGTAGAGCAGAATTTATGGCAATTTAACTTTTAGGCAAAACAAGCGACACATTAGAGCACTTGTTTTGTAAGGTAAATTCACCATTTTTAACATTTAAATTTTTGACAATATGCTCTACCTGGATGAAATTGAACCGACCGAACAACACGAATCTGAAGAAGAAACGATGGAGCCGATCGAATTGATCGAAGAAGAGGAAAACGAGATTGCTGATGAAGACGAAGATGAAATGGAAGATCTTGAAACCTCTGCAAGCGAAGACAGCGAATAATAATTTTTCAGATTACAACGATGCGGGAGTCAAAATCACATGATTTTGACTCCCGCTTGTTTTTACACCTCGCTCCACAATGAACCATCGGATTCATTAATCCACTTCAGGCAGCGCCGGTAAGGGCGGGCGGATGATTACCGTCGTGCGGCGGTTCTTTTGCCGGCCTTCCGATGTTTCATTGGATGTGATCGGATAAAACTCCCCCCGGCCGACAGGCGTCAACTGATTGGCATTGGTATTGAATTCGCGCACCAGCGTGCGAGCCACATTGGTGGCGCGTTGCAAGCTCCAGTCCCAGGTATCTTTCAGTGTTTTTTCTTTCGGTGGCAAAATATTATCGGTGTAGGCCACGATATCCAGATCGAGCGCAGGGCGGGATGCCAGAAACTGTGCCAGGGGTGTCAGTAGATTCCGGCCCGGATTGCCGATGGTTACGCCATTGGCATCGAACAGGGCTTTATCCGGGAGCGTAAGAACAACACTTTCCGATTCCATGGCAACCGTGACGCCTGATTCAACAAACGGCAAATACAACTGAGCGAGGATAGAATCTATTTCTGCTAAAGCCTTTTTACGGTTTGCCTGGGCTGTGCGCATCTTTTGCAGCAATCCCTCCCGTATTTCGAGCCGGTCCGATTTAGCGGCCAGTTGCCTTTCCAGTTCCGCTTTTTCATTGGCCAGTTTACTGGACGAAGCGCCCATTAATTCGGTGCGTTTGGAAAGTTCCATCCGCAGGTTGTCGATCTCGTGTTCCTGCGAACCGATCGTTCTATTTAAATCTCCGACCTGTTTGATGAGGGAGGCCGCCTCGGCTTTTCGGTCAATCAATTCCTTTACCAATACTTTCTCCCGGGCTTCCGCAGCACTGCGGGCCGCCAGTTCAGCCTTGTAAATTCTGGGCTTAACACAGGCATAAGTAGTTAATAATGAGGAACAAATACATACATACAACAGTGATCGCATAAGTGGTTTCATTGAATTATACGGTGGCAAAGTTGGTAAAAATTAAACGTTGGTGAAATGGTTTTGCAAGTCGTTCTAATTTCGCCCCTTCTAAACGCAAGAAATATGATACGGATTTTTGTACCCGCCCTCTTAATATGTCTTTATTCCTGTACGCCCGACCCGCAGCTCCTGAAGGGCGACTGGCATATTGCGGGATATTATCAGGACGGGCAGAGTGTTGCCGCCAAACTCGACTCTGTACGCCTGGAATTTCACCCGGATCAGACGTACGAATTTCATTCTGTCGGCTTTTACCACGAAACAGGCGCTTACAGGACTTCAGGAAGTTATTTGTTTTTAATGGATTCGACGGCGAAGGAACCGAAAGAGCGGGCGCTGAAAATCCTTTTTTTGTCAAATGATTCCCTGAAAATTGAAATGCGGCGCGATAGCGTGGAGCAGGTTTTGTTTTTCGCAAAAAAACAGTGAATCAGGATTTCAGGAAATCCTCCAAAGTGCCGGTACGATCCAGTACGATGCGGCCGTTCGCTTCCATCCGTACGGTACCGCAATCCATTTCAGGGTCGTGTTCAAAAAACAGGATTTGTTTTTTCGTCACAGCGTCGTGCAGGATTTGAGCCTTTTCTTTCATCGTTTGCAACGGCCGCACGTCATAAGCCATCACATACGGCATGCCGATATGCCAGCGCGACGGCATTGCATCGGCGCAATACAGGAGTTCCGGCCCACTTTCCGTTTTCAGAAGCGGCGCCATCATGGCTTCCGTGTGCCCGTAATAAAAACGAACCCGAAACCCGGGAAGGAATTCTGTATTCTGCCTGACGGGTAAAAACCGTAGCCGCTTTTGTTCGAGCAGCGGGACGAAGTTTTCTTTCAGGAAAGAGGCCTTTTCACGGTCATTCGGCTGCATGGCCCATTGGAAATGCCGCTCGTTGGACCAGTAGGTGGCATTGGGAAACGTGGGTTCTATTTCACCCGATGCATGCTTCCGGAGGGCGCCGCCGCAATGATCGAAATGCAGGTGGGTAAGGAAAACATCGGTGATATCGCCGGGGCTCATACCTTCCCGACGGAGGGAATCCAGCATCTCGTGTTCGCCTTCCGGTTTGAAATGGGTACGAAATTTGTCATCCTGCTTGTTTCCAATCCCCGTATCGATCAGGATATTGCGATCGGCCGTTTGAACCAGCAACGTACGCATGGCCCAGGTACACAGATTTTGCTCGTCCGGCGGGTTGAGTTTCGACCACATACTACGCGGCACGACGCCGAACATGGCGCCTCCATCCAATTTAAGGGTGCCTGCTGGAATGACTTTCAGTTTCATAACGGCCGAAGGTATGATGGTTACACGACAGATTTCTACATGTTATGGGGTCAACTAAACAATTCCCTTACAGGTATTTATACTTTTGCTGCTTATTCGTAATCCGCTTGCTCACTTTTTCTACACAATTTTGATCCTATATGCGCCTTTTTCTAAAAATCCCTGCCATCGGGCTGCTTTTGGTATGCCGGCTGGCAGTGGCGCAAACTCCTTCCGGCAAATACAGTTTCCTGCCCAAAGAGGAAACCCTGAATTTTGCCGACACTGCGCGATATTTTGAAAAAAAAACCGAACTGGGTCTTGCACTCGGCTCTATGCGCTATTACGGCGACCTATCCGACGATCATTTGTCGGCATTCAAAAACCTGAAACCCGCCGCCGGGTTGTTCCTGCGCCGGCATTTGTGGCCCCAGGTTGCCTTGCGTGCCAATGCGTTATTCGGCAAAGTTGCCGCCAGAGACCGCGATTACACCGATCCGAACTGGCGGCAGGCACGAAATTACACCTTCGAAACGGACGTAACCGAACTTTCGCTCCAGGCGGAATGGGATATTCTGGGCAAAAAACGTTTCCGACGGGTGGATACGGTCAATTATGAACTTGACCGTTACAAGCAAATCGCTCTCATCAATAAGTTCAAACCCATGATCGCGCCGTACCTCTACGTGGGTGGCGGGCTGGTGCTCAGCAAGGCCAGAACAACGTTCGATCAATCCTATCTCGAAACATCCGGCCTGCTTTCCCGGGCCGTTGAAGATATGAGACTGGGCAGGGAAATGCAACAAAACGCCACCATTACGTTTGGTGCGGGCGTAAATATCGACCTGAGCCGCAAGTGGCTCATCGGACTGGAAGGCGGCGCCCGCCCCGGATTTTCCGATTATCTCGACGGTATAAGTAAATCCGGCAACGCCAACAACCCGGACTGGTACTGGTTCCTGGGATTAAACATTGCTTACCGGCTAGGAAAACAAGATAAAGACGGCGACGGCGTGGCTGACAAACTGGATAAATGCCCGGATGTTCCCGGCTTCGGCCGTACGCACGGGTGCCCTGATGCCGACCACGACGGCATCGCCGACCGCGATGATGAATGCCCGCACCGGTACGGCGTGGTGGAACTCGGTGGCTGCCCGATAAAAGACGTGGACAACGACAGCATTCCCGACGTCGACGATCAGTGCCCGACTATTCCGGGGCTGGCCAAATTCCACGGATGCCCAGATACCGATAAAGATGGCATCGAGGACCGGCAGGATTCATGCGCCACCGTGGCAGGGTTGGAAGTTTTTCACGGCTGCCCGGATACGGACGGCGACGGCATTGAAGACAAACTGGACGCATGCCCGACTGAAAAAGGTCCACTGGAATACTATTACGGATGTCCTGTGCGCGATACTGACCGCGACAGTGTGGAGGACAAACTCGATGCCTGCCTGCTGGTGCCGGGGAAAGTGGAATTCAAGGGCTGCCCGGATACCGACAACGACGGCGTGGAGGACAAACTGGACGTGTGCCCCACCATTGCCGGTTCACAAGCAAATAAAGGCTGTCCGGTAGTAGAAAAGAAAGACCAGGCAAAACTGGATCTGGCGGTCAAAGCGGTCAAGTTCCAAAGCGGAAAGGCTATTTTGAAAAAAGAATCGAACAAAATCCTGACCGATATATCCAATATACTGACGAAGTACCCTTACTACAACCTGCGCATTGAAGGTCATACCGACAGCGCCGGAAACGATAAAGCCAATCAGATTCTGTCAGAAAAAAGAGCCCTGGCCTGCCTGGATTTTCTGGTCAAAAAAGGGGTGGACAAAAACCGTCTCAGCTCCGCAGGATTCGGCGAAACGCGACCCGTAGCAGACAACAAAACCGCTGCCGGAAAAACGAAAAACAGGCGGGTGGAGTTTAATCTGGTGCTGGTGGAGAAAAAAGGTTGAGGTTGTGGGTTGTTGAGAATGTTGAGAGGTTGAGGGGTTGAGATTGTTGAGGGGTTGAGATTGTTGAGGGTGCTTCGCTCAGACATATTTGAATATCCTGATCGAAGCACCCT
Organism: Bacteroidota bacterium; assembly: GCA_029561355.1. GTDB lineage: Bacteria > Bacteroidota > Bacteroidia > Chitinophagales > Saprospiraceae > M3007. The sequence goes on from JAKQJD010000436.1 coordinate 25,524, forward strand.
CAACAATCTCAACCCCTCAACAATCTCAACCCCTCAACCTCTCAACATTCTCAACAACCCATCAGAATCCAATCTTCTTCTTCTCCTGATCCGGCTTTTTCTTCAGCGCAGCCATCCGGATAGCCGTAACGGCCGCTTCTACCCCTTTATTCCCGTGAATACCTCCGGCGCGATCGATCGCCTGCTGCTCATCATTGGGCGTGAGCACACCGAAAATAAAGGGGCTTCCTGTAGCGATCCCCAGACTGGTGAGTCCCTGCGCCACAGCATGATTGATGTACTCATTGTGGCTGGTTTCTCCCTTGATGACGCAACCCAGGCAAATCACCGCATCCAGTTTTTGCTGTCCGTGCAGGATGCGGGCGCCTACCGGCAATTCAAAGGAGCCGGGCACTTGAGCCGTGTAGATGTTTTCCGGTTTGGCGCCGTGTTTGAGAAGCGTGTCGAAACAGCCTTCATAGAGGGCATGAGTAATATGGGTGTTCCACTCGGCTACCACGATTCCGAAAGCCATTTCTGTGGCATCCGGAATCGTAGTGTCATCGTAAGCCGAAAGGTTTTTTAAAGCGCTTGCCATTTAGTTGTTTGTTGTAATACGAATAACAGATGCTTGAGTACTGGCTAAGATATTTTTTGTGTTTAGTGTTTATAGAATGCTGATAATCAGTTGCTTTCAAAACACTAAACACAAAAAACCAAACACTATTCATTTATTTGCCCGCTTTTTTTACGAGCGTGTGGGCAACGGTTCCTACCGCATAGTTTCCTTTTTCCTGCGGATTCTGGTTCACCAGATTATAAATGAGCAGGGAGTCTTTTTTTGCACTGAAATGATACCCGAACATTTGCTCGGAGCCCGGTTTTTTTGAATCTTTCATCGTGATCACGTCCAGATCCGGCATTACCGCACAGTCGCCACCCGTACAGAGCTCATATTTGTCATAATCTTTCAGTCCTTTTACGGTGCCATCCGGGGTGAACCGAACCTGGTCGCCGCCTTTGCCTGCTGACTGAAAATTACCGCCCATCATGCTGTTGTTCAGGGCTGTTAAAAAAGCCTCGTATCCATTCATTGATTGTGAGCGCGACAAGGTATAACGATTGATTTCCGTTTTGCCGTGGACGCCGTTGAACATGGTGAGGTCCTTGTTCGTCTCCGGATCGTAAATCAGGTAAATGGATAATCTGCCATTCACGTTCGGGATTTCAAGGGTGTCTTTGCGGTAAATGACGGGCATTTTCCACTTCTCAAAACCGTTGAAACAGGAAACGCTGTCCGGGCTGGCGCTATCGAATCCCAGTGCGTACGAATACGGTTTATTGTAATTGTTCATCGCTTTCAGAACGGAGCCTTCCTTGCCGGCCCGGGCAACGAAATCGATGGGAACCCAAAAACCGGCCAGTGTGGTGGCACTCGTTTGCTCCGCATTGGAGTTATTGGATTTAGAATCATTTTTACAGGCTGCAAGCGTCAGCAGCAGGAGAACGCCAAAGGCAGGAATTGTACGCATGAGATATTAAAGTAGTTGAATGTTTGAACTAGTTGGTGGATGGTTGAGGGGGGGGTATGGGTTTATGGGTTTATGGTTTATGGGTTTATGGGTTTATGGTTTATGGGTTTATAGGTTTATGGGTGTGGGTTGAGGGATTATTTCAGGAATTTCACCTTGACAAAAAACCGTGGGTCGCGGGCGCCGAGGGTGCGGGCCGCTTCGGGTGATAAAATCACTTCTATATTACTTTCGTAACCGCTGGGAATACGGCCGATCACTTTGGCAAATACCGTTCGACCTCCCATCGGATTGGTGATGGCCATAGTGGTACCGATGGCCGCTTCGCGGTGCATGGCATATAAATCGCCTTTTTCCTTGCTGTCCTTCTGCCAGAAACATACACCTTGCGAAACGACTTCCTTTTTGTGTTTTTTCTCCTCCTCAAAACGCTCCTTCATGGCGTCGTTTTTGGTAAACGTGCGTACGGGACGCCATTCGACCGGTATACCGTCGACGCCCATCCAGGCGACAAGCAACAATTGTCCGGGGCGTATGTTATTGTCTTTCAGTTTATTGCGTTTCAAAATAGAATCGACTGGCATACCGAAATTGCGTTTACAGATCTGGTAAAGGTTGTCGCCAGGCTGCACTACGTAATAAACCGGCACATTTCTGGAAATCACAAATTTGGAGTTTTTGTAACGTTTCAGGGCGCGGTTCGGGATGGGGATTTTTACGCGGGCGCCTGTGCGCAAGGTCGGGTCGGTACGAAACTGGATATTTTGTTCGTACAATTCTTCCAGCGTGAGGCCGTAATATTTGGCAAGGGAAAACAGGGTTTGTTTGGCTTTTACGGGGTGTTGCAAAAACTTTTTCCCTTCGCTTACGGTCAGAAAAAGGGAATCCTTCGAGGTCAGCAAAGCCGCTACTGGCTCTTTGGCAGGTTCTTTGGGTGCCGCCTGGCTTCGGACCAGTCCCGGAAACGAGAATAGAAATGTGATAAAAAGGGGCAAAACGCGTCTCATAGTACAGTTTTGGTGAACTTGCGGTTATGTTTACGGCGCAAAAATAGGCAGTGTTCCCTAAAGTACGGTCTAAACAATTGATTTTCAGGTGCGCTTTCCAATTATGCGGTATTTATAAGTTCAAACTGATTTCCATTAAACATGATCCTCGGCGTTATTCCTGCACGCTTCGCATCCACGCGTTTTCCCGGCAAACCCCTGGCCGACATTCGGGGGAAAAGTATGATCCGGCGGGTGTACGAGCAGGCGCTTTTATCCAGGCACCTCGACAAGGTCGTCGTCGCAACGGATGATGAACGGATTTATGATCATGTGCGTATGTTCGGCGGCGAAGTTTTAATGACGAGGCCCGAACACCCCAGCGGAACGGATCGCTGCGCCGAAGTGGGCGGGCATTTTCCGGAAGCGGAATTCGTCATTAATATTCAGGGCGACGAGCCGTTTATTCAACCACAACAAATTGATTTACTGATCGATACGTTGCTTGGCCGGAAGCAGGCAGGCATCGCCACACTGGTGAAAAAAATTGAACAGACGGAGGCGCTCGATAATCAGAACATTGTCAAGGCTGTGATTTCTCAATCCGGCGAAGCGCTCTATTTCAGCCGTTTTCCCATTCCTTTTTTACGCGGCGTGCTGCCTGAAAATCGCCTGGAACACCACGTTTTTTATAAACACATCGGGCTCTACGGTTTTCGGCACGACATCCTCCGGCAAATCACAACCCTCTCCCCCACTCCGCTCGAACGCGCGGAGTCGCTGGAGCAACTTCGCTGGCTCGAACATGGTTACCGGATTGCCGTACGTATCACCGAACTGGAAACCATCGGCATCGATACGCCGGAAGACCTGGAGAAGGTGTAGGATTTTTTGAGGATTTGACAGGGGCCACTCAAATCCTCAAATCCTCAAAAAAATTATTACACTTCAATGGATTCATATACGCCGATATGCTGTAGCAACACCTGCGGCTGGCCTTTCCTGTTGCGCGAGATCACCGGGCCGAACCGGGCATTCCACACTATTTCATCGGTGGTGTAAGAACGGCGCGCATGCACCATTTGCTGGTTCGTATCCTCAACTGCCTTCACCAGCACCATTACTTCCGCATTGGCTTCGGCCAGGTCCTGCTCGCTGAATCCGAAAACCGGGCTTCTTTCGTCCAAAGGATGAACCAGCGTCCAGGAAAGAGAGAAGAAAGATATCTTATTGATTTCCAGGGGCATAGGGTAGTAATTTCGCAATACGGCGCCCGCTTCGTCACGCTGGTTGATAGCGATAAGAACCTGCACCTCCGTTTCAATCAATTCGCTTTTACTGGCGTGCCCCATGCGAAACATCATAGCCTGCCCGCTACCGTAAGGGGCGATGAGCATGTGCTCGCTGAAAACAATTTTTGCGCGCGGCCTGGAAAATCGGCCGTACAGAAGTCCCGAAATCAGAGCGAACGCCAAGAGCCCCGCGAAAGATTCGATGGAGGCAATAATACTGGTAACCAGTCCCTGCGGACTGATGTGTCCATAACCCACTGTGGTTAGGGTCTGGCTGCTGAAAAAATAGGAGTTGGCAAAGTTCTGGAACACGTTTCCCGGCAATACGCCGCCGAGGTGTTCAATGCCGATGAGGCAGTAAATGGTAGCAAAAATGGCATTTAGCACAACGAAACAGCCAAAAACCAACAGGAAGAACATAGCCCACGGCATGATGATCAACTGGTGATAGGTGTTGTCCCAAATGCCCATGGTTTCCCGTTTCACATTGAAAGATCCGTCCGCATTCATCATCCGGCCGTCGGTCATTACCTTCCTGCCAAAACCCAGTTCGCTGGCTTGCTGATTGGCGGCAATTTTACGGGGTTGCTTGCTAAATTGAAGCATGTACTTATTTTCTAATATGTAAACGTGGTCGTTAGTGAAAAATAGTATGCCGAGCGCAAACAAATAGCGGGATTTAAAGTTGTACGTTACGTCTTTAAAGCGTTTTGTTTGAGATGTTTATCTGTAATATTATATGAAGCATAGAGCCATAGTCTGGTTTCGTCAGGATTTGAGGTTGCACGACAATGAAGCCATCACGACCGCCCTCCGTATGGCAGAAGAAGTGATTCCGGTTTATATTTTCGATGAACGCACGTTCAAAGGTAGCACCCGGTTTGGGTTTCCAAAAACCGGGAAGTTTCGCGCCCGGTTCATCCAGGAATCTGTTGAAGACCTGCGTTCGAATTTGCGCCGGCTGGGTAGCGACCTGATCGTACGCGTCGGAAAACCCGAATGTATTTTATCCGATCTCGCCAAAGAACTCAAGTGCTCCTGGGTACTCTGCAACCGCGAACGCACGCATGAAGAGGTTTCCGTACAGGATTATCTGGAGAAAAAACTCTGGAGCGTCGGTGTGGAACTGCTTTATACCCGCGGCAAAATGCTGTTCCATACGCAGGATCTTCCCATGCCGGTTCATCATACGCCCGACACGTTTACGCAGTTCAGGAAAGAAAACGAGCATATTACACCTGTCAGGGTGCCCTTTCCCAGCCCTGCCTCCATGCCAGCCGTCCCTTCCGACCTGGATCGCGGCGAAATACCTTCGCTGGAACAATTCAACCTGCCTGAATATGAGTACGATGCGCGTACCACACTCCATTTCAAAGGTGGTGAAACGGAAGGATTGCGCCGGCTGCAATATTATTTATGGGAAACGGATTTAGTCAAAACCTACAAGGAAACCCGGAACGGACTGATCGGCGGTGATTACTCTTCCAAATTTTCTCCCTGGCTGTCGCAGGGCTGCCTGTCGCCCAAACTGATTTATCACGAAATCAAAAGATACGAGCAGGAACGCGGCGGCAACGAAAGCACCTACTGGATTTTCTTCGAGTTGCTCTGGCGCGATTACTTCCGCCTGCTCGGCAAAAAATACGTCAATCGCATCTTCCTGAAAACCGGCCCGCAGAACAAGCCGCTGAAACACCTGCGCAACAACGCCGAATTATTCACGGCCTGGATGGAAGGGCGCACCGGTGTGCCTTTTATCGACGCCAATATGAACGAAATCAATGCCACCGGATTCATGAGCAATCGCGGCCGGCAAAATGTGGCTTCATTCCTCGTAAAAGACCTGAAAGTGAACTGGCAAATGGGCGCCGAATACTTTGAAAGTCAACTCATTGACTACGATCCCTGTAGCAACTGGGGCAACTGGAATTACGTGGCCGGCATCGGCAGCGACCCGCGGGAAGACCGCTATTTCAATATTCTGACGCAGGCAAAAAACTACGACCACAAGGGCGACTACGTCCGGCTCTGGTGCCCCGAACTGGCCCTTTTACCGCCCGATAAGATTCACCGCCCGGATTTGATCACCGCTGCGGAACGCCAGACTTATAAAATGGGAAATTACCCGAAAGCACTGGTTCGGATTGATAAGTGGGCGCAGTGAATATCGAGTTATGAGTTATGAGGGATGAGTTATGAGTTATTGGTGGTCATCTTCGGCTTGTGAAATGAAAATACCAAGAGTTACCACCAATAATTCATAACTCATCCCTCATAACTCATAACTTTCCAGTCAACTTCTCAAGCAGCGCCTGCATCCTATGCCGTTCTTCCCTTTTTAAAATGACGGTCGGCGGCGCGGCGCGTTCGGCGCAGGAAAGCAGGTTGCAACGCTGGCAGGTAACATTCACGGTAATATGGGGAATGGCGGGA
>JAKQJD010000469.1 GCA_029561355.1 Bacteroidota bacterium
CAGCCACCACCCCAGCCAGGCGCCCACCAGTCCCCACGACACCACGGCGTCAATCAGATAGCCGATAGAGTGTGTATCAAACCAGATGGTATTGGTGTAGTTAATAGTAAGGTAACCGATCACGCCGACGGCAAGCGAAGACAGGAGTGCTGTTTGTAAATCAAGTACCTGGAATTTCAGCAACAGCCAGACCAGCAGAAATACGCTTACGAAGTCGACGAGTATGCCACGCAGCATGTTCATGCCCATGTTCGTATTGAAAGATTTGTGGTAAGCGATCGTTGCCCAGGGCTGCGTGGCGGCATTTTGCATCATGGCTTCCTGCTGTTCCTTGGTGGCGTCGGGTGGCAGGGTAGGGACCATGTACTGGCCTGCTTCGGGAAGATTCTGGGTGAGGGCTTCGATGATCTTGTCCTGGTTGGGCGTGTAGGTAAATTCCTTGCCGTGGATGTTGAGGGCTGTCCACGATAAAAACTGCCAGAGGAAAAGCAGGACACCGCCTACCAGCGTTGCAATCAGTTGTTTTTTCATTTTTTATGATTTTGATGTTAGAAAACCATGTATGGTAAGGGGCGGGTTTAGAGGGTGGGCACTAAAGTATTTATTCCGATCATTTCCCGCAAATTATAAAACAAATAATTTTAAATTTTTCGACATACGGCAATCACCTTCCTTTCTTCCACGTCCGTAAATGCGAAAACATACACCTCCCCGCCGTCGGAAAGGCTCAGTTTTTTCCGGACCGCCTCCGCATTGTCCGGGAAATTCCGCGTACTCACATTGGCTTTTCCCGCAGGAATAAGCGCCTGAACCGCCTTCCGGTCGTATTTGCAAACGGCTTCGATAGAAAAACACCGGCCGGGAATGTCGGGCACAAATGCTTCAGAAGTATACAAATGTGTATGCTGGTGCAGTTTTTTTAGTCCGAAACGGCCGGCAAACGCCCGGAAAGCACCCGCTTTCAGTACTGCCGGATTGGGTTCGTACAGAAACTGCTGCGGCAGGGCATAGTCCACACCGGTTTGTTGTTCTTCGCCGTACGTGAAATGAACATCCCGCACGGCGCCGTCTTTTTCAAGCAGCACGGCATGCACGTTTATTTCCGGGAACGGAGTAGGGGAGCGCTCGATCAGGTACAGCACCTCCCGGCATTCGTCGCCGGATGCCACTACCCAGATGTTGCTGACAGATCCGAGGTGATGCGCGGCCAGGCTGATGTCGAGCATCGGCGCCGTTTTGAGCAAAATCATGGGCGCTTTTTCCAAGGCCAATTGTTTGATTTCCAGGATATTGGGGCCACAATCCTGCAACTGGAAAACCTTGCCTTTGTGCGTGTGCCTGCGCGACGGATCGAGGTACAGCAGATCAAACGTTTCGGTGGTATTTTGCAGAAAATCCTCCGCCGTTGCGCATACCAATGTTGCATTATCGATACCCAGCGCTTCGAAATTATGCCGGGTTATTTCCAGCAATTCCGCATTCGGCTCCACGTACGTGATCGATTGAAATTTTCGGGCAAAAAACGAACTGTCCACGCCGAGTCCGCCCGTCAGATCGGCCATTTTCCCGCCCCGAACAAGGGTTGTTTTAAACTCCGCCGTCGCTTCCGAAGAAGCCTGTTCCATGGAAATGGCCGCCGGAAACCGCAAGCCCTGCCGGTACCAGGAAGGCACTTTTTTCTGTATTTTTTGCAGAAAATCAATTTGTCCGGCCACGTACGCTACGGGTACATCCGGATATTTCCGTGCCGAAAGCGCTATGCGCTGCGGATCGTCGAGCCGGTGCGCCCAGATGAATGCCTGGATAGTTGGGTCGGGAAGCATGGGGGCGAAGGTAGTGAGTGATGATGGGTTTATTGGTTTATGGGTTTATGGGTTTATTGTTGATGAGGGTTTATAAGGGTTGATATTAAGCCGCTCGAAAAGATTGAAGTTGTTCATTCATCGAGTGGACGAATATCAACCCTTATAAACCCTCATCAACCCTCATCAACAATAAACTTATAAACCCTAAACCCATAAACTTATCAACCCATAAACCAATAAATAAAGGATATTTGCCCCCACTTGAACAAAACACTGAATATCACATACGTTGATGGCAAAGCATAGGATCCGGCGGGAAGACGCCCTGGAATACCATTCCAAGGGTCGCCCCGGAAAAATCGAAGTAGTACCCTCTAAGGAAACGGAAAATCAAAGAGACTTGTCGCTGGCATATTCGCCGGGAGTAGCAGAACCCTGTCTGGCGATTGCCGAAAACCGCGAAGACGTTTATAAATATACCGCCAAAGGAAACCTGGTGGCCGTCATTACCAACGGGACGGCCGTACTCGGGCTCGGCGATATCGGCCCGGAGGCCTCCAAACCGGTGATGGAAGGCAAGGGCGTTCTGTTTAAAATCTACGCCGACATCGACGTGTTCGACATCGAACTGAATACCAAAGACGTCGACAAGTTTGTGGAAACGGTGAAACTGCTCGAACCCACCTTCGGCGGCGTCAACCTCGAGGACATCAAGGCGCCGGAATGTTTCGAAATAGAACGGCGGCTTCGGGCGGAAATGAAAATTCCGGTCATGCACGACGATCAGCACGGAACGGCCATTATTTCGGCTGCAGCCTTGCTGAATGCGCTGGAAATCGTAAAAAAACGCCCGGAAAACATTCAACTGGTCGTCAACGGCGCCGGAGCAGCCGCCCTTTCCTGCGTGCGGTTGTATCTTTTGCTCGGCGTAAAAGTCGAAAACGTCATCATGTTCGACAAGGATGGTCTGCTCCACAAAAACAGGCCAGGCATCAGCGAGATGCACCAGGAATTCGCTACGGACGCCCTGCCCGTCAACGCCACGCTGATCGATGCCATGGTGGGCGCCGATGTATTTCTCGGACTCTCTGTCGGCAACGTCGTCACGCGCGAGATGATTCGCCTGATGTCGCCCGATCCCGTCGTTTTTGCCATGGCCAACCCGGATCCGGAGATCGGTTACGACGAAGCCATGTCGGTCCGCGAAGACCTGATCATGGCCACAGGTCGCTCCGACTACCCCAATCAGGTGAACAACGTGCTCGGATTTCCCTACATTTTCAGGGGCGCTCTGGACGTACGCGCTACTGAAATTACCGAAAACATGAAACTGGCTGCCACCAAAGCCCTGGCCGACCTGGCCAAAAAGCCGGTGCCCGACATGGTGAACATGGCGTACAACGAAAAAAATCTCGTGTTCGGCCGCACCTACATCATTCCCAAGCCCATGGACCAGCGACTGCTCACCACCGTCGCACCGGCTGTCGCACAGGCCGCCATGCTCGACGGCGTGGCACAAAAACAGATTTACGACTGGGACGAATACCGGCAAGGGCTTGAAAAACGACTGGGACTCGACAACCAGATTTCCCGCATCATCACCGGAAAAGCCCGCCGTGCGCCCAAACGCGTAGTGTTCGCCGACGCGGAAAACCTCACGGTGCTCAAGGCCATTCAACAGGTACGCGACGAAGGCATCTGCGAGCCCATTCTGCTCGGCGATATTCCGGCGATCGAAAAGATTATTCACGACCACAGCCTGGATCTCAAAGACATTAACATCATCGATACGCGCAAGCCCAAGGACCCGGAAATGGCGCAGCGCTATGCCGAACTGTTTTTTGAAAAACGCAAACGCAAAGGCATCGTGCACACCGACGCGCTGAAGATGATCCGCAAAAGGAATTATTTCGGCGCCATGATGGTCGAAACCGGCGACGCCGATGCCCTGATTTCCGGGCTCACGCGCAACTACCCCGAAACGATCCGGCCCGGTCTGGAAATCATCGGCCGGCAGGAAGGCGTGCATCGGGTAGCGGGCATGTACATCCTGCTGACGAAAAAAGGGCCGCTTTTCTTTGCCGACACCACCGTCAACGTCAACCCGACGGTGGACGAACTGGTGGAAATCACCGAACTCACCGCCCGCGGCGTCGAACGGTTCAATATCAAACCGCGCATCGCCATGGCAACGTATTCCAGTTTCGGGAGCGCCAAAGGCGACGATGCCGTGAAAATGCGCAACGCCACGGCCATTCTACAGAAAAAACACCCCGACTGGATCATCGAAGGCGAAATGCAGGCGCACCTGGCGTTTAACATGGAACTGGTGCAGGAAAATTACCCGTTTTCCAAAATATCCGGCGAACCCGCCAATACCATCATTTTCCCAAACCTTTCGGCCTCCAATATCGCTTACAACCTCATGAAGGAAACCGGCGATATCGAATACATCGGCCCGATCCTGCTCGGCATCCGAAAACCCGTTCACGTGCTGCAACTGGGTAGTACCGTGCGGGAAATTGTTAATATGGTGGCGTTTGCGGTGGTGGAAGCGCAAAGAGGTTGAGATTGTTGAGAATGTTGAGGGGTTGAGATTGTTGAGAATGTTGAGGGGTTGAGATTGTTGAGAATGTTGAGGGTGCTTCGCTCAGACTTCTTTGAATATCTTGGGCGAAGTACCCTCAACAATCTCAACCCCACAACATTCTCAACAATCTCAACCCCTCAACATTCTCAACCCCTCAACATTCTCAACAATCTCAACACCAAAAAATCCTTTCCATCAACATCCACTTCTCCCCCGGCCGGGCCGTCGGCAGCGCTTTTTGGTAGCGCCACATCAGGTTTTCCCATTCCTGCACCTTCGGATTGGCAGCATCGGCTGCGGCCTTTTTTTCGAATGAAAAATCGTCGCCGGCTTCGAGGATCATGAACAGCCGGTTTTCGATCCGGTAAATTTCCAGATGAAGAATATCGGAGTCGCGAATGCTGTCGAGAATTTCGGGCCACACCGCGCGGTGCATGGCTTCGTATTCGGCAATGAGCGCCGGATCGGGTTGGAGATCAAGTGCGAGGCAGTAACGCATGTGTGTGTTTGGTGTTTAGTGTTTGGTGTTTGGGGCGCGTTGCTCTTGGGAAAGTAGCGTATTATAGGTCATTAAACAGATCGAAATCGCCATGCTTTATGGGACCGGCCTTATTCAAATCCCGATTTTGCGCCATTGAAGACGGCAGAGAGCACCCATGTTTGAGGCCCGACGCAGGCGGGGCGAGTTTGGGTGCGAACCCGTCCCGACTGCGTCGGGACAAAATCGCAGGATTTGAATACAGCCTTGATTTTTGGTCCTTTTTATCAAGAAAAAGGACAGTGGAAACAGATGCTTAGGCCAAGTCAAAATTTATTGGCACACAACGCACAGAAGCATCAAAACACTTGATTAACATGGCCATCAACAGATCGAAATCGCCATGCTTTTGCTTATGCCAACCCGTCCACTCTACGAGGAAAATGGCCAAAAACGCGTCGTAGAGTGGACGGGCCCCGACAGGGTGACAAACCGGCATCTGCTATTATTTGAAACGAAAAAATTCGAGACGACTTATGTTGGTCTGAAACAGAATATCCGGCCGTTTAGCCACAGTTGAAAAAGCCAAGAGCAACGCGCCCCCAAACACCAAACACCACACCCCAAACACTCACCTCGTTTCCCGTTCAAAAAACACAAAACCATTTTTCCGGTACAATTCATGGCAGCCCGGCAATTCCGGCAGCCCTTCCAGTCGGTTCACTTTCGCTACGAAATACACCTTTTTACCGGGATTCCCGCGGGTCAGCATGTCTGCATCGTCGATGTGCGTATCGCCAATTACCGGCCGTTTACCAGCGTAATAAAGGTGCGCAAAACTTTTAAAACCCATCGGTTTGATAAAACAATCTTCCTCCAATTTGCTTTCATAAAACTCGATCGCTGCCCGCTGCGAATATCCTTCGATGTTGCAAACGATCAGCAGCAAAGTCATGGAAGTGAACGCCGCGCCGCCGACAAAGGCGATTTGCGCCGATAGCCAGGCCTGCCTTTTCCACCAGAAATAAGTAGCGGCCAACGTGGCAGCAATGAGCAGTACACCCGGCAAACCCTGCCAGTATTTCCACACCACGTCGGCGTCGAGGTTGGCCAGTGCAAAGGCGTCGTTGGCAAAAAATGGTTTCAAACTGTCGATATGCTGCCCCAGGTACGGAAGTGCGGCTACCGCAATACCCGGAATCAAGCCGAGAATGAGTAAGAAACCGGTTATTTTCGGGTAAATATCCCAGCGGATAGCCCGCCAGATGGTGGCGGCGCCCAGGTACGTGAGCGGGAAATAACAAAGCGAGGAATAGTGCACGATCTTGGTCTGCACGATGCTGAAAAGAATCAGTACCACCCAGAAAAGGATCTGCATCCAGGTAGCAAAATCCGAACGTTCGCATGAAGCCAGCGTATCCGATTCCAGCATTTCATCCTGCGACTGCCGGTCGCCCCAGAGGTTGGACAAGGCAAAAATGGACACCGGGAAACAACCCAGCAACAGCACCACCGCATGATAGCCGAAAAAGCCGCCATGCCCCGCATCCTGCGTGGTAAAAAGGCGGATCTGGTAGGTAATGAATTCGCGCACAAACCACGGCCCGTGCAGCGCCACCTCCATCCCGAACCACAGCAGCGCAGCGGCCGAAGCGGCTACGGAAAAGATGACCATGTGTTTCAGGTAGCCGCGCCCCTTGAAACGGTACCGCGCCCAGTAAATCACCAGCACCAGCATCACGATCAGGTAGGCAGTCGGGCCTTTGGTAAGAATGCCCAGGCCCAGCATCACGCCGCCCAGCAGCAGGTATTTGTATTTAGCCCAGAACGAACGCGGTGTTTTTACGCAGAAAAACTGCCAGCGGAATTCAATAAATCCGTATAAACCGCAGAAAATGAAGAAGTTAAACCATGGATCGATGATGCCGCTTTTGAAATACAAATGCGGCAGAATACTGCCCATCCACGCCAGCGCCCAGAGCCAGCCGAACAGCCGGTCGTGCAAACGGGTCCCCAGCCGGAAGGTAAGGAACAGCGTTGCCAGCCCGCACAGGGCATTCGGCAGCCGCGCCGACCACTCGTTGATGCCGAACAATTTCATGGAAAGAGCCTGCATCCAGATGAACAACGGCGGCTTTTCCCAGAAAGGTTCGAAATCGATTTGGGGCCGGAACCAGTCGCCCGTCAGCAACATTTCGCGGGAACATTCCGCAAAATTGATCTCATCCCAATCGAACAGGTGCACGGCACCGAGGAAGGGAAAGAAAAGCAGTAAGCCAAGGCCGAATAATAATATGTAGTCACGCCGCATAGCCAGAAAACATCGAATGCCGGTTTTGGTTTTAGAAGTTGTTTGAGTTGTTACCAGGTTTTAACGGCGATTGTCGCTCAGTAATTCACCTACCTTGTTGATTGTCAGTACAGTAAGCGCAATTGCAAGCCCGGGAGGAATTCCTACCCACCAGGCCGCCGGCCGCAAACGAACGCTTTCCAGGAGGCTGCCCCAGGAAATGCCGCGCAGACTGTCGCCGCCGAAGCCGAGAAAAGTGAGCGAGGCTTCCATCAAAATGGCGCCTGCCATGCCGAACGTAAAAATCACCATCGCAGGGCGCAATGCATTTGGAAATGCATGCCGCAGAAATACACGAAGGTCTGAAAATCCCAACCCCTGCGCTGCCGTTACATAGTCCATTTCACGTATGCGCAACAGTTCGGAGCGTAAAAACAAAGCTATATCCGTCCAGTTCAGGCAACCTATCAAAGCAATCAAAATCCAGATGTTTTGATTTTTAGGCAACAGCGCAGCAACGATCAGGATCAGGATGAGTTTGGGCACCGCATTAAAAATCTCCGTCAGCCGCATCAGGATCAGATCGACCGGCACGGTGACCAGGCGCACGTTCAGCCAACGAGCGGCGAGTGCGCCCGCCCATTTGAATACCAGAACGATCAGCACAAAAATAAGTATACTTTTTCCCCAGGGGCCCAGCGACTCCGCCGTTTCGAGTTCATATTGTCGTGCCGGTATTGCATAAAAAAAAGCGACTGGAATACCTGCCAGGGTAGCGTACAAAGTCGGGCGCGGTACCCGCAAATGCCGGTCGCCCCAGTATCCCGCCAGCGCTCCGAAGAACACACCGATCAGCCCGGCGAGTCCCATAGACAGCAAGCCTACGAGTAATACCACCCGGGCGCCCGATACCAGTCCGGCAGCCACATCGCGCCCGGCCTCATCGGTGCCGAGCCAGTGCCGGAAACGACTGTCGAGGCCGGGATGCTGTTGTCCTGGTTTCAGAAACGCACCGACATTTTGTTTGGAATACTCCCCCGGACTAAACGGGATCGGGGCAAAAACAGGGGGCTTATCGTAGTTCGCATCGTTTTTCCAGGCCTCGAATTTTTGTGGTTGCGATTGTATGGCGCGCAAAGCCGGCTGACTGTAAGGAGCGTCCGGATGTACAAAAACGGTGCGCAACCCCGGGAAATAAGCCGTTCCGCCAATCCTGCAATACAGGGGTCGGCCGTTGGCCAGCACGTCGCGAAGCAGGGCCAGTCCCAGCAAAAAGCCCAGGGCCCAGAAAACGGTCCGAAAGCGTTTTTTAACCATGAGATATCCCGGGATTGAATGGGAAAAGGAGGGAGTGTTTTTCCGAAAGGGCATCCGCCACGGCACGGTTTCGTGCAAAACCGAGCATAAAACCGCCGCCGCCGGCGCCGCATACTTTTAGTTGCACATCGCCCGAATCGAGGCTTTGTTTCCATAAAGGGTGCAGGCTGGCGGGTATCATCGGGTGAAAATGTTCGAATTGAAATTGAGAAACCGTGTGCAAATGTATCCAAAAACCGGATGTGTCCGCATCCAGCCAGGCCTGTACCATGGCTTCGTGGGCCGGTAGCAGGGTTTCGGACAGTTTTGCGGCAAAATCAGGCGTGCGGCTTTGTTCCAGAAACCAGCGCACCAGCGGTCCCGTTTGCCGGGGCGTTTGGGTATCGATCAGAAAAACGACCGGCGCATCCGGCGCAGTTTTCAGATCGGCCACCGACACCTCCGTTTTATGGCGGATCAGCAG
>JAKQJD010000515.1 GCA_029561355.1 Bacteroidota bacterium
GTCCGACACCTATAGAAAAGGCCTGTCTCAGTTCTACTGCAAAGACCCGGATACGCTCCGCTACGTGAAAGCCGAAGCCATCTTTAAAGTAGTGGCTGAAATGGCGCCCAAATCGGGCCTCGGCTGGTTCTGGGCAGGTAAATCCGCTGCACGCCAGGACCCCGACGTGGAAGCGCACCCCGAGCAGATTGTAGATTTCGGTAAAGCGAAAACCTATTTCGAAACGTACGTGGGTATAGGTTCGGCCGACAAGGTGAAAAACAAAACCGACCTGATCACGGCACTCGAGTATCTTACCTATTACTACTATAACAAGGGAGATGCCGCCAACGTAAAACTCTACGGCGCGCAATTGCTCGAACTGGATGCCGCCAACCAGACCGGCATAGAACTCATGAAAGCCGCAGAATCGGGTACGCTCGTACCGGCTGTACCGCCTACGACACCGGCAACACCGGCCAATGGAACAGGGGGTAAAGGGAAGAAGTAATTCTTGAGGATTTGAGGAGGCGAGGATTTGAGGATTTGACTAAAAATGGCTCCCTCAAATCTTCACCTTTTCAAAAAAGGCACGAGCATTTAGTTCCCATAAAAAACGGGCAATCGGAGGTGACTCCGGTTGCCCGTTTTCTTTGAATCCGTACACCACTCACGATCCCCGCATCTGCTCTATCTTGTTCGTCACACGGCTTTTCTCCGCCTTGAATCCCATCAGGTGACTTTCGATGCTCGCATCGATGGTGGATGTGAGCAGGGTTGGGTCGTGTTGCCCTACGGCCTGTAGCCAGTCGCGCACCAGCCGCCAGTCGCCGCCGCCGTGCATATCTCCACCGACACTGCTGTCGTAAACGGTACTTTTTCCCGTCCGGAAATCCGTCAGCGTAAACTTTTCCATATCGCCCACGATATCGCCCATAGCGCCCATTAAACGTGTGCGGCGGCCTTCGTACGACGTGAACGCTACCATATTGAAACTGGCGGTCACCCCGTTTTCAAACTCGATGCAGGTGACATAGTGGTCTTCCTGGTTGTTGTCCATTTTATACACGCAGCGGCCATAGTTGGTGGTGCGCAGGCTCTCCAGGATAGCCGGCCCTTGTTTTTCGGGCTCTTCCGGCAGGTCGAACACGTTGACACGCTGGCGGTTGCGGTAATAAATTTTCAGGGCCGAATACGGGCAGGTTGCTTCGGCAGCACAACCGTCGGTACACCGCGCGGTGCTACCGGCCGGCGCATTTTCGGCGCGGAACCACTTCAGGTTTCCCATCGCCACCACCTGCCTGCAGGGCGCGTCTACGATCCAGCGCAGAATATCGAGATCGTGGCAACTTTTGGCCAGCAGGATCGGCGTCGTTTCGTTTTTGTTGTGCCAGTTTCCGCGCACGTAACTGTGGCTCATGTGCACGTGTTCGATAGGTTCCAGGTGCTGGATACTGATCAGTTGGCCGATGGCGCCCGACTGCACGATTTCGCGGAGTTTGACGAAATAAGGCGCGTAGCGCAGCACGTGGCAAACGGCTACGATACGCCCCGTTTTTTTGGCCAGATCCAGGATATTGCGGCATTCCTGCTCCGTCGGCGCGATGGGTTTTTCCAGCAATACGTCGTAGCCCGCTTTCAGGGCGGCCATGCAGGGGCCGTAGTGCAGGTTGTCGGGCGTGCTAATGATCACCGCGTCGGCAAATTTGGGCCGCTCGAATACGCGCTCCCAGGTATCGAAACGGTTTTTGTCCGCGATCTCATGTTTTTTGGCATACCGCTCGTTGCGAATCGGAATCGGCTCGGCCACACCCACAATGTCCATTTCCTCGGGGTAACTGAGGGCATAGTTACCGTACACATTCCCCCGGTTGCCCGCTCCCAGCGTAATGACGGTGACCGGTTTGGCGGGATTGACAAAACGCGGGTTTTTGTTCAGCGCCGGTATTTCTTCAAAATAATTTTCGGAAGCATCGGTAAAACCGCTCAGTATGGTAGCGCCGGCAGCGGCGCCGAGGGTTTGTAATAGTTTGCGACGGGAAATGGGCATAGCGAAATTTACATTGAGGTGAAAATGAAAATGTCGCCAAAGATAAAAATTGAAGTATAAATTTTAACACAGAGGCAATTATCGCCGCTTTCTTTTCCGTGTTTGGAATAAATACGAAGGAAATATGGAAAGTGTGTGCAATAAAACATGGGTTACTCCGCATTTTTTCGCTTCGAATAATCACCGATGCTCCCTTGTCATCCTGTCGGGACCCGTCCTCTCTACGACGCGTTTGTGCGTATTTTTTCCCTCGTAGAGTGGAGGGGTCCGACAGGATGACAAGGGAGCATGAGCAGGATTATCGGGGTCCGGAACCGGGTCATCGGGGTCCGGAACCGCGTCATCGGGGTTTGGAACCACGTCGTTTAGGTTGAGGGCTTAAATAGCGGGGTCCGGAACCGGGTCATCGGGGTCTGGAACCGCGTTATCGGGGTTCGGAACCGCGTCGTTTAGGTAGGAGGACCTAAATGGCGGGGTCCGCAACCCCGTCGTTTCCTTCACTCACCTATGCACCACAAGCACCAAACCCAACGCTTTTTCATCCGACGTCACCACTAGCCTGTAAACACCTGCCGGCAACGTTTCCAGCGCGATCACCTTTGTTATTGATCCGCCCGAAACATCCACAGGCAATTCAAATACATGTTTTCCGGCAGCATCCCAGCAGTTCAGCACCGCCCTGCCTTCGGGCCACCCATGCAGGTACAAAGTCGTAAACGCTCCGGCCGGATTGGGATACAAAAACGCCGATGCCGTTTCGCTCTTTTCCTGCGTCCCGATCGTGAACGGCACCGAATATGTTCCCGTGAATTCGCACCCGTGCTGGTCTGTCAACGTCAACTGGTACGGTCCCGGCAGCAGCATATCCGCTACGGGCGTGTCGTCACCGCTGCTCCACGTGTACAGGTAGGGCGGCGTGCCGCCCGCGCCCGCTGCCGACAAGGACCCGTCGGCCACCGTCGCGCCGCTTGCTGCCGTACTGTCTACCGTCGCCGTCAAAAGCGCGGGCTCCGTCAGGTTGAACAGGTACACGCCGCTGCAACCCAATGCGTCGGTTACCGTGGCGTAGTACAGACCCGCGCCCAGTCCGGAGAGGTGCGGGCTGTGCGGCCCTTCCGACCATGTATAGCCGTACGGCGCCAGGCCGTCGAGCGCCGTCACCGACAACGCACCGTCCTGTACGCCGAAACAACTGATTCCCGATACTTCCGCCGACAGGTCCAGGTGGCCCGTAGAGCCCACCACCGCCTCGGCGAGGGTAGTACAACCCGCTGCGTCGCTTACCGTCACCTGGTACACGCCTGTCAAGAGGCCCGTGCGCGAGGCATCCGCATTCCCGTCGGCCCAGTGGTAGGCATACGGCAGCAGGCCGCCTGTGGCGACGAGTTCCACGCTGCCGCCGCTGGTTTGTCCGCACACCACCGGCTGCACGATGCTGTCTACACCTGGGTAAGCGCCCTGTACGATCTGCACCGTATCGCGCAGCAGGCGACCGCCCTGGTCCGTAATGCTTAAATGATAAATACCGGCGGAAAGGCCCGTCAGACCTGTGCCCGCCTGTGCGCCGTTTTGCCACGACACGTTGTACGGCTCGCAGCCGTTCGATGCGTACAGTACGATACTGCCCGCCGTAGTGTCGGTACAGAGTGGCGGAGCAGTGGAAGGCGCCGTAAAGCCGAAGCCGGGTGTTTCGTAGGCCCCGATATCCACCAGCCCGTCCTGGATGCGCGGGTGCCCTGCCAGGTCGGTGGGTACGTCCTCCAGCCCCATGTTACTGCCCGCATCCCGAAGCATGGAGCAGGCGGACAGGCGGTAGTCACCGGCGGCGGTATCTACAAAGCCGGGATCGCCGCCGATGATGGTGCCCGCATCGCAGACGGCGTAATATAACTGGTCGGTGCAGCCGAATGTGTCGAAATAGCAGTGGTTGAAAATAATCTGGTTTTCATACTGGGGGAAGGGAGGAAGAAGTAAGGTGTCTATTTTTGCTCCGTAAAAAAGACAGTTCTGGTAGATGACGTCATAATCGGTTCCAAGCACTGATTCCGGTTGAAAGTTCTGCGGTACACCGCCATTGTTAATAAATGTAGAATTTCGGATGACCGGCGGTGGAAACTGAGCGGAAGTCCCGATTTGAAAGAATCCTGCCGCATCAGTCAGCGTATTCTCGATAAAGATGTTATTGGATATATCAATTTGCGTATAATACAGCCCTATTAAAAAGACCAAATTTGATTTTTTTATACTATTATTCAGTATGCTGCAATAGTTTTCTTGACCTGATGCGCCGCCGGTGCCTATTCTATAGACACATGAATTGAAGTTATTATTACTTATCATGACCGTTTGTGCCTCAAACCCAAACGTACCCTGCATATTATTGTCAAATGTACAATGGTCCAAAAGCCTTAAAGAAAACGCTTCGTCCACTCCGCCCAATAAACCAATTGGTGTTTTTTTTTGATGAGCAAAAGTGGTATTGCTTACAATAAAAGTATTGAGTGGCCGTAGAATACCATTTGTCCTGATTCCTGATATATTCCCCCATTTTGTAACATTATTATCAAAAACACTATTTCTAATGATAAATGCCGCTCCCGCTATCCTGCCTATTGTCAGTCCCATTGCTCCTGCGTTCGATTCTCCGCTGTTTTCTGAAAACCGGCAGCCGCTGATATGCAGGGTATCGGTCCGCTCGGTGTCGAAGTAGTACAAGGCGCCACCCCACTGCAAGGCAAAATTGTGCTCGAATACGCAGTCCCCGAAGTCCGGGTACCGCTCCGCCCAGCTGCCGCCTAAGCGGTAGATCGCCCCGCCATAACCCGCAGTGTTGTTGTAGCGAAACGTACAATCCAGGAAACGCGGTGCGACCGATGCGTCTTCCCCGTCTCCATTTACAAATACCGCTCCGCCTGCCGCCCAGGCATAGTTGTACTCGAAGGTACAGTGCCTGATGTCGGGGTAGGCGGCGCCTTCGAAACCCTGGATGTACAGGCCGCCGCCGCAGATATATGGCTCCGTGCCATCCTCGAACTCCAGGTCGGAGGGTTCCGCATAAGCGAACCGAAAGGTAAATCCGTCTACTATTGTAAAACTGTCGGGATATGCCATATACATAATGGTGTAGGAATTATCCAGCGTATCGTCCGCCACGCCGATATCGCCGCTCAGCACCACCGGGTGGGCTTCCCAGTCGCGCTGCGCCAGTTCCGTTTCCATGCCCGAAAACCCGCCGTACAGCCGAAGTCCGTTGGGCACCCGGAAACTGGAATCGCGATTGTTGTCGGTAGTCGGTTTGTAAGTGCCTGCCGCCACCCACATCGTGTCGCCGTACGCGGCGGATTGAAGGGCGAGTTGCAGGTCGGTGTAGGCGTCCGACCAGTTCTGGCCGGTAGCGCTGCCCGTAGCGGCGTGGTTCACGTAGATGCGCTGCTGGGCGGAAAGGTGTAGCAGCGACAGGAAAAAGAGGAAAAGTAGCGTATATTTTTTCATGTTTACTAAGATCATGCGGGTGAAACCTGAATAAAATGGCAAGTAGAATTTGAAAGTGGCAACACGGCCTTCAGGTCGTTGGGATAAAGGCATTTATACTTTTGTGTTTCTAAGATGCGCCATGAATGGCGCATATCCCGACGGCCTGAAGGCCGTGCTACCGCTTGCGCCGCAGCGAACAGGGTCCCGGGTATGTTCGCTGCGGCAACGGCAGGCCTTACCTGCGGATAAACTGCCCTTGCAGCTTATCCTTGCCGGACTTCACTTTCCAGGTATAAATACCGGAAGGCCAGTTGGCTACTTCGGGTATCGTCACTTCCGTGGCGCCGGCAGGGGCTAGGATTTCTCTGTAATAAGTACGAACGCCGAGCGCATTGAATACCCAGACAGACATCGTCCGCTGTTCGGGGTTTTGGATGCGTAGGGTAGCCGCATCCGTGACAGGATTGGGCGTGCAGACGACCGACCAGTTCAGCGCCAGCGCGGGCGCAAGGTGCGTACGCTCCTCTCCCAGTACGGTGCTGACCAGGTTATATGCAGAGCCCGAATCCTTGAACCCGGCATTTTCCAGGATACTGTCATCTGTACGCAGGTTCAAAGGCGCGTCCGTAGTCCCCGGTTTCCGGTGGAAAGTGAGGTAGAACAATACCTGTCCGGGTTGCAATTGCTTTTTGGGCAGGGGCGTAAACCAGAGAAACTTTATTTTGCCTGCATCGGCCTCCGCCAGGTTGAAACAATCCAGGGTAAACTCATCCAAACCCGCCGTAGACGGTTCCACCAATTCCCATTGGGCGGCGTCGAATTGCAGGCCCAGTTGCATGGCCGCAATCGCCTCCGCTCCTTCATAACTCACCGGCACGGTCATAAACTCGTCTGCACGTTGCGACGGATTGCCGATACCGACCGGCAGGCTCCCGATCCGCGCCATACCTGTGCCGCCACCGGCAGTATGGGTATTGTTGACATCGCCGATTTTGACGGCCAAGAAGTTAATGGCGTCGTTGGGTGGAGATCCAGCCCAATTATCAGGGAATGCTGTCAGGAAGGGATCTAAAGGGTTGGGAAATACAAAATCGGATTTTATATAACGCCAGGAGTTAGTAGGTGCTGGAAATGAAACTGTGATTCCCAGTATCAATTTTCTGATATCTACAATATCCAAACCAGTAATGGTAGTCGAATTATTTGCATCTGCCGCAATGATCTTATACGGCGAATTCAGGAGTTCCAATTGCAATATGTGCTTACTAATCAGCACCAGGTCGAAAGTTGTGACCCCGTTCAGCCAGTCGTTGTTTGCTGCTACGGGTTTAATGGTATACCCGGATGCCTGCGGGCAAACACATTCGGAGAACAATCCATCCGTTACCGGAACATTGTTGGAAGAGCATGACGGATGTACCACATCGACATGGCAATTCGGCGCCGGATACCCCAGCTCGTCCAGTATAGAGCCGGATAACCGAGGCGGGCAAAGCGCAAAATCTTCTTCTACCACTACATTCGGTACACAGGCGCCGCTACCGGATATATCTATCATTGATTCCGTAACAACGGCGCCACTGACACAACCTTCAATGGCGCTGAAATCAACAATAAAAGATGCGCCATTCGTAACAGGTTGGGCAGTTACAGGGAAAAAGCAAAAACTGACTTTATTCCCGTCTATTTTAAAGCAATTGCTGAACCCACCTGCAGGCAGGCATTGAGGATTGGCGGGGCACCCGATCGTGTTGGCGCCGATTCCTGAAATGGAAACGCCACTTGCCATATCGAATGCCACCGTAAATTTTATCTGATCGAAAAACAATTCCGCCGGGAGTTTTTCATTCCAGAATAATTGAACGGAAGCCTGCAAATTCTCACAATTGCCGATAGAAGGTGTCAGGCTCGTGATCCGGAATGTAAAATCGTTGGGGGAACAAGGATCAGACCCGGGAAAACCAACCGTGGTGCATGAACCGGTGCATACTTTTTTACAATCACTGCCACCTGAGCCTCCTACAGTTGTCCGAATAACACCCTGACTACCAAAGCAAAACTGGGCACTGGCTGCCAGAGAGGTATTGACGGGACCCACAAGCCGGATGTTAAACAAAGTTGTCGTAGCACCTACTGGCAAATTAATCGACCCACTTGACGGATTGTAAAACACCCTTCCCTGCCAGTTCATTGTTCCGGGGATACTAACCAGCAGGCAGGTCATATTGGCCGGTACGTTTAAGACAACCGGCTGTTCCATCAGGTTGTTCGCCGTAATGGTAAATGAAAACATGAGCTGGTTCAGGGCTGTAGCGGACAGGTTGTTATTGGTCAATTGAACCGGTAGCAGTTTCGTAGTTGTATTATATGCTCCGAACTGTAGGCATACATTAGACTCCATTTCGGAGGGGGCCACTACCGTAACCGGATCGTTATTTGCGGAGGATGCATTAGACAAGTTGCAATTGAACGCTCCGGTTTGTCCTGGCGGCAAGTTCCGGTATAAAGGATTCAATGCAGTGAGAGACATGGTTTCTCCGGCAAACGCATCTATTGCCACTACAAAAAGGTCGGAACGCCATATCTGATTGCCGCCAACAATAACTTTGGTAAAAACAACGCTCGGTCCTTCTCCTTCATTCAAGAGGTAGAAAGTTACTTGCTCACCTCCATTTACCGGTTCAATACTCAAAGGGAAGCCGGAAAACCCACTTTGGTTATAACAACTTTGGGTAATAGCGGTATTTACCCTGGAAAGTCCTCCTGTAGCAGGATTAGAGATGTCTAAAACGACCGGCACGGTCAATACGTGATAACGCAGTTTAAAAACGTTATTCACATTTGAGAATCCATTATGGGTAGTCAACCTTACCTGATAATACAATTTCCCACATTTATTCGATCCCGAACAAGCTGGGGCCTCCGTCGGGAAAACTTCCACTGCCAGCTTATCACAGGGGATCGTAACAAGTGATTGCGTGAAGCCTTTTGAAATCGTCAGCAAACAAAAAAGGCATATAATAAGATAACGCCTTCTACATACATGGAAAAAGGAAAGTGAAAATTGGGAATTTAAACGGTTTTTCATCATTAAAAAAGTGTGTTGTGAAAAAATAAGCACACAGACACACCCATTCCCGGGATCATGAAGTGTGTCGTGTAGAAAAATGTCCCTTCTTCTCGGAAGAATCAGGAGCGGGATTAAAAAGCGATGCAAAATAATCCATATCTTCAATTAAAAGAAAAAACCGGACAAAGATTCTCTCAGAATCCTCATCCGGTTTGGACTTCGCACTGACGACTTCGCACTTCGCACTCACTGCAGCCTGAACCGCACCGGCAGCGTAAACCGCACCTTCACGGCATGGCCGTTGGCTTCGCCGGGTACCCAGGCAGGCATGTTGCTCACCACGCGCAGGGCTTCCTTGCCGCAGCCGCCGCCGATGTCTTTCAGGATTTTAACATCGTTGATGCTGCCGTCTTTGCCGACAATAAAGCCCAGCACGACAATGCCTTCGATGTTGGCTTCCTTGGCCAGTGTAGGGTATTCGATGTTTTTGCCGAGGTAAGTCATCAGGTCGCGTTCGCCCCCCGGGAAGCCAGGCATTTTATTGACGCCGTAGGTGTCGTAAGTCTCGTCTTCCTTTTTCACCTGTGTGACGATCACTGTGCCAAAATCATCCGGATCGATATCGGAGGGTGGAGCGTCGATGATGCCGGCCTGCGATACAGCGCCCACCGCTCCCGGATCTTCCAATACATCCATTACAGCCGGGGGTGGCTCATCAGGCGCTTTGTCGTTTTCCACCACCACAGGCGGCACGAACCTGACCGTAGCGCGCACGGGCGGCGGCGGCGTAGGCGGCGGCGGGGGGGGCGTGGGCGGCGGCACATCGACGTCCGGCGGCTGGCTCAGCACGATTTCGCTGTCGTACAGCACGGTTTTTTCCGGCACGAGGCCCGAAAATGCGTTGAGCAGCCGTGGCAGCACGACGAAGAATCCGATCAGCAGCAGACCGGTGGCAAGGGCTTTTCCGAGGTTTACAGGGTACTCGCGGCGCAGAGCGTAGGCGCCGTATGCGCGGTTGCGGCGCGCAAAAACGATGTCCAGTGCGTCCCGGTAGGACACAGGAGATAATGGAGTTGCCATACTTGTTTGATTGTAGTGTGAAGAAATAGTCGCTGCGCAGCGGGTGTTGTTGGTTATTAGTTATCAGTTATTAGTTATTAGTTATCAGGGGT
>JAKQJD010000421.1 GCA_029561355.1 Bacteroidota bacterium
CCGAACCCCAGTTCGGTGAACAGCACCGAACTGGGGTTCGGTGGTACAAGCGGTACTTTTTTCGTTTTAAACGTCTTTACAACTATGAGAACTTACCTGTTTCAAGTGCTGATATGGCTTTGTCCGCTTTCGCTGTTCGGACAGACCGGGACGGAAAACAATATTTACGACACAGACATCCGGACCGTGCAACTGCAACTGGCCGGGTCGCCGCTTTCACTGCCGATTGTCGATTTGCCTACCCGGATGAATGCCATGCTCCTGGAATTCGACCATATGGGTGATGAAATCAAGGATTACAAGTACTCGATCGTTCATTGCAACAGCGACTGGCAACCTTCGGATCTGATTGATAATCAATATATTGACGGATTTTTGGAAGACCGCATCACGAATGTGGAAAGCTCCTTCAATACGCTGACGTCTTATACGCATTACATGCTTCCGCTGCCCAACAGCAACATGCGCTGGAGCAAATCGGGCAATTACCTGCTAAAGGTTTTTGACGCCGACAACGACGACGAACTGGTGCTCGTGCGCCGGTTTCTGGTGGTGGAGCCTACGTGGCGCATCTCCGCACAATTCGTCCGCACGGCCAAAGTGGATAAATACAATACCCACCACGAGATCGATTTTACCGTCAAACCCAAAGGAGAACGTATTTCCAATCCTCAAAACGACGTAAAATCATTCGTTTTGCAAAACGGCCGCTGGGACAATGCCATCGGTCCCATAAAACCGTACATCACCAGAGGCGAGGATATTATTTATGATTACCAGGATCAGATCGTTTTTCCCGCAGGAAAGGAGTTTCGCTTTTTTGATTTGCGCACGTTCGACGTGCGGGGCGAACGCGTGAAGATCATTGCGGAAAAACACGATTATTATGAAGTGACGCTGCAACGCGACGAATCGCGTTTCGACCGGGCCGCCGTTTTCCGGGAAGATGCCGACGGTCGTTTTGTGATCGACAACCGGCATTACAACCAGACGCTGCTGCAATGCGATTATGCACGGGTGTTGTTCTCCCTCGGCCGGAATGCACCGCTCGATGATCAGGACGTATACGTTTTCGGCGAGTTGTCGGACTGGCAGATCAAACCCGAATTCAAAATGGAGTTCAGCGACGAAGCCAAAGCATATTACTGCGAGCCGCTGCTCAAACAGGGCTACTACAATTATCAGTACATCGTGGTCGACCGAAAAACGGGGGTGGAGGACACGGATGGTTTCGAAGGGAGCTGGTATGAAACGGGCAACCAGTACACTGTCCTTATCTATTTCCGGCCGTTCGGCGCCCGTTACGACCGCCTGATGGGCGCAGCAACGCTGAAAAGCGGCCGACCCTGAACGGCCTGCGCGCCTTCACTCAACTATATGGGGATTTCATGGTTTATTACCTTAAAAAATGCCCGTTTTTAATATTTCGTGGCGCATCTTTGCACAATGATTCGCATTTTTATCGCTGACGACCACGTCATGTTTGCAGAAGGCGTGGAAAGTTTACTGGTCGGAGAACCCGATTTTTTGCTCACCGGCAAAGCGGGCACTGCAGCCGACACCCTGACGCACGTTCGGCTCAACCCGCCCGACGTGCTGCTGCTCGACATCAATCTGCCGGACATGTCGGGGATGGAGGTGTGCAAAATTCTCCGGCAGGAGCAGCCCGATCTGAAAATCCTGGTGCTGTCCATGTTCAGCGAAGAAAGTTATATCACTGCTATGCTCGGCCTTGGCGCGCAGGGATATTTGCTGAAAAACACCGGCAAAATCGAACTTTGCACCGCTATACGTACATTGGTGTCGGGAAAAACGTATTTCTGCCAGGAAGTGACTGACGTGGTGATGCGCGGACTCATGCACAGCCGTACGGCTTCCACTTCCAAGGAAAATCCTAAAATCAGCCGCCGGGAAAAGGAAGTGCTGCGTTTGATCGTTGAAGAACGAACCACGCAGGAAATTGCTACCGAATTGTTTATTTCCGAAAAAACGGTAGAAAGCCACAGGGCAGCCCTGCTGGCAAAACTCGGCGTCCGCAATACGGCAGGTCTGGTGAAATCGGCCCTGCAACTCAAATTGCTGGAAGACGGAGTGTAAGGGGTGTGTTTGGTTTTTGGTGTTTCGTGTTTAGGAAAGCGTTACCAGTCAACAGCATTCTGAAAACGAGCCACGAAACCATATGTGTTCAAAAAATCCGCCTTTCAAAACCTCCAATGCTTGCACACATGACCATCCGCCCCGAACGACATCACTTATTACACCCTGCACGGCGCCTCTTCCGCCTTGTGGTGTTCGTATGGTGCTGTTCGGTATTCCAGGTGCAGGCGCAACCCGAATTCGATCAGCGGCTCACGCTGGACCAGATTCAGGCCTTGCTCAATGAAGGTATTTACAAGCCCGATCTGCGAAAACAAGCCCTGGCATGGTACCATTGGGCCTATTACGACGAAACGCAGACAGGCATGAGCGATTCTGCTTTTCAGTATCTCGCCAAAAGTATGGATCGTTTCGGCAAGGCAAACGATTCGCTGGGTTATTACCGGGCAAGTATGGACCTCGCCGACAGACTGGCGGACAGAGACTTGCTGGACCAGGCGCAACGTATGCAGCAGGCAGCGCTGGGCTATTTCAAACGATCGAATAATTTATACCTCGAAACGCACGTGCTGGCCCGCCTCAACCGGATTTACCTGGCCGAAGGCGACTCGGTAAGGGCCTTGCTGTCGAAAAGGCAGTTTGTGGAGAAAAATAAAATATTGAAGGATAGCGTACTGGAAATCAAGGTATTGATGGACGAAGCGTACCAGTCTTTCCAGAAAAGGAAATACAGCAATGCGCGTTATACCGCTTCACGCGCGCTTCGGCTGGCCGAACAATGCAATTATACTTACCTGGCCAACCGGGCCCGGGTAGCCATCGGGCAGTTTTGCCTGCTGGAACAGGATTACAAAACGGCTATTTATTTTTTGAAAAAAGCCGAAGCGCAGGCCTCCCGCGCCGACGAGCCGCAGCGACACGAGATATACCATTATCTTTCACAGGCATATGCGGCGCTCGACAGTTTGCCACCCGCCTATGCGTACGCCATCCGGTATGCCGAACTGGGTGATACCCTGCTCAACCGCGATAAAGCCATGGCGCTGCAACGCCTGGCCCTCCAATTCGACACCCGGCAAAAACGCGCGGAAATCGAAACCCTCGAACGCGAAAAAAGAGATGTGGAAGCCCGTGCCCAGGGCCACCGCCTTACTGCCGCCGCTCTGGCTGTCGCACTCAGCGCCGTGTTGCTGGCTATGTTTTTCATTGTGCGCGACTACCGGCACCGCATGCATACCAACCGCGTCATAGCCGATCAGAATGAAGAATTGAACAAACGCCGTATCCGCGAACTGGAAGACAACCTGCAAATCGAAACCATGCGCAGTATGCTGGCCGGTCAGGAAGGCGAACGCCACCGCGTAGCGCAGGACCTGCACGACAGTGTGGGCGGAATGCTGGCAGCCACCAGAATTCAGGTAGAAAGCCTTCTGGCCAAAAATGCGCACCTGGCCGATAATGCCGACCTGATCAAGGTGAAAAACCTGCTGGATGAAACCGTTTCCGAAACGCGCAATATCGCACGCAACATGCAACCCGGCGCCCTGATGGAATTCGGCCTCACCAAGGCGGTTCAGGACGTGACCAGCCGTATTTACGGGGAAAGCGCTCCGAATATCACATTTGAGCACTTCGGCGACACCCGCGACCTCGATCAGACAGTGGCGCTCAACTCGTATCGCATCATTCAGGAACTGATCCAGAACAGCCTGAAATATGCCAAATCCAGTGAAATACTGGTACAAATTACCCGTACGGAAGGCCAATTGGCCTTGCTTGTGGAAGACGACGGCATTGGGTTTGATCCCAAAACCGTGCGGAAGGGTATGGGCACCGACAATGTTGCCAACCGCATTCAATTTCTTCGTGGGGAATTGAATATACAAACTGCGCCCGGCAAAGGCACCAGCACACTGGTAACTATTCCGCTGGAACATCAGGGAAAACCCTGATAAAAAATACAGGTTTTTCACGGATGAATTACGAGGGTTTTCATGGGTAACTTTGCACATCATTGTAAAAACCGGTTTTTGTACCTCCTTGGTACATTTTCAGAATTTTGCAAGCGCTCCCCAAGTTGAGATCCCACTCAAGTATTACCCGAACAGCCATTGAATGTTATTCTGGTACGTTCTCCCAACCGATGCCGATAACATAGATGCTATTTCAATCTCCCGCGACCGGTAAAGACTGGTCGTTATTCCCCCCCCTGTTTAATCCGCTATACTTCCTGACCGGCTTTATGGATTGTTCCCGATGCCGCGTTAGAAACAAATTCGCATACTATGTCAGAACAAGGCGCCCGTCGTTCGTGAGAACGGCGAGCGCCTATTTTGTTTTTACGGAGTATCGGCTTTGGGAGCAGTCAAGTCATCCGATGACTCGAAGTCATCGGATGACTTGACTGCTCCCAAAGCCGATACTCCGTATTTTTTTAAATTTCGGGAAAGTCATGATCTTCTGAACATCTTACTTTGCGGCCTGTTTTAACCCTTACTTACAACGCAACACCATTTTAACAAAACAGCGATATGGCATTTACACTTCCCAACCTTCCTTACGAATTTGCAGCCCTGGAACCGCACATCGATGCCCGTACGATGGAAATTCACCACGACAAGCACCACGCTGCTTATGTGAACAACCTGAACGCAGCATTGCAGGGTACCGAACACGAGGGCAAAACGATAGAAGAACTGCTGGCAGACATATCAAAACTTCCACCGGCCGTGCGCAACAACGGCGGCGGACACTGGAACCACTCGATGTTCTGGACAATTATGGGACCGAATGCAGGCGGAACTCCAGGCGGCGACCTCGGAGCGCAGATCGACAAAACGTTCGGCTCGTTTGACGAGATGAAAAAACAATTCGCTCAGGCAGCCACCACGCGCTTCGGCTCGGGCTGGGCATGGCTATCCCTGGATAGCGACGGCAACCTGTTTATTTCCTCCACACCGAATCAGGACAATCCACTGATGGATCTGGCAGAGAAAAAAGGTACGCCGATCCTCGGCCTCGACGTGTGGGAACACGCTTACTACCTGCACTATCAGAACCGCCGCCCGGATTACATCACTTCCTGGTGGAACACGGTGAACTGGTCGGAAGTGAACCGCCGGTACGCTGATGCGAAAAAGTAATTTTGCGGGTTGATTTAACCACAAAGTTTACAAGGGTCAAAACACAAAGGCCACGAGGGGATTCCTTCGTGGCCTTTGTGTTTTCTCATCCCAAAATTTTGTTTAAAAAAAACAACAGATGCCGGTTACATCTTCATTCTCCTCAAACAGCCTCTCTAATCGGGCATTTTCGTCTGAATCGCCTGAATAAATTCATACCGCGTCGCTTCGTGCAGGAATTTCCCGCTGTATTCGGCGGTAATCGTGCTGGCGCCATGGTGTTGTACACCGCGCGCCTGCACGCACATGTGGCGGGCATCGATGTAAACCGCTACGTCTTCCGTGTGCAGTACTTTTTTCAATTCTTCGGCGATTTGCATCACCAGGCGTTCCTGTACTTGTGGACGGCGGGCAAAAAAATCGACGATCCTGTTCAGTTTGGAAAGTCCGATCACCCGCCCGTTCGGGATATACGCGACGTGCGCAACCCCGAATATGGGCTGGAAATGGTGTTCGCAGGTACTTTGCAAGGGGATATTGCGCTCGATGACGAGCCTTTTGTACTGATATTTATTTTCGAAAGTGGTAATAGCGGGTTTGTTGGCAGGGTTCAGTCCGCTGAAAATCTCATTTACATACATTTTGGCCACCCGTTGCGGCGTACCGCTTAGGCTGTCATCTTTCAGGTCCAGACCAAGGACATCCATGATCTGGCTAAAGTGTTCGGCGATCTTTTTGATTTTCTGCTCATCCGGCATTTCAAATGCTTCCGGTCTCAGAGGCGTATTGGCCGAAGTAGCCACGTGGGCGTCGCCCAGATCGTCCGTATGTCCGAGGCCGTTCGAATGACAGTGTAAGTTTGGGTGTACCATGACAGATAAGATTTAAAAAAAATATTAACAAGCGAAAATGGATTGTGTTTAATTTTTTCGGGGCTTTTGCTGAAAAACTTTAAACAAAAAAGGAGGCTGTACCACCATACGGTGATACAGCCTCCTGCCATTTTGGTGTTTGGTGTTTCGTGTGTGGTGTTTCGTAAACCACACACAAAACCCTAAACACACTTTTATTTTCCTTGTGTGCCGCCTTTCAGGTACTCTTCCACCAGTTGTTTGTAATACGGTTTGAGAGCGGGCGATACGGTGCGGAACTGCTCCACTTCGGCGCGGCGTTTTTTCAAATACTCTTCCAGGGCCGGCGGCATTTTAGGCTGCTGCTGGCGGGCTGTTTCCGCCTGGCGCTGTTCGTCCTGTTCGCGTTCGCGTTCGGCGCGTTCTTCTTCGAGCAGGCGGGTCAGGATTTGTTCCTGGCGTTTCAGCATATCGTTGGTGAGGCGTTTGTTGACGAGATCCGTTTCGATCTTGTTCATATCATCCATGATGTCGTCGAGGGCCTTGCTGCCCTTGCCTTGTTCCTGTTTTTCTTTCTGCAACTGGCGGAGGGCATTGCGCAGGGCTGCCTGTTTGGCGGCCATTTGTGCAAATTCCTTGCTGTTGCTGCCGGGCTGACCGCCGGAAGCGCCTTTACCTTGTTGCTCCATACGTTCCTTGAGGTCTTTCATGATCTTGTTCAGATCCTGCTGCCCCTTACTCATTTTATCCTTGGGTTCACCTTGTTTGCCCTTGCCTTTTCCTTCGCCGGGTTTCTGGCAGGCCTGGTTGCCGGGCATACTGCTGGCCATTTGCTGCTGCATATTCTGCATGGCTTCGGCGAGTAGCAGTGCGAGGTCGTTGAGGCTTTTCATGCTGCGCTGCTGTTGTTCGGTAGCGGTATTGACGCGGCGTTCTTCCAGTTCCTCGATGCTGCTTTTCAGCGATGATTTTATTTCGGACACCTTTTCGGTGATGATACTTTCGATCTGGATCTGGCGGTTGGCCAGGGCTTGCAGGCTGTCTTCCACGAGTTTGAAATCGTCCTTGATTTTAAACTGCTGCTGCGTCAGTTCGACGTAGTGCGGCGTATTGATCGTGGCATTGGTGATATCCTTCATGTTCTGTTCCTGCGCGAAGGACAGGCCTACGAGGTTTTCGAGCAGCTGGCGGATGGCTTTGATGTCTTCCTCCATCTGTTTTTTGTCGCCCGATTCCTTGTTCTGCTTCATCTTGTTCGCCATGTTTTTCATTTTATTGGCGGCAGATTTCTGCTTTTTCCCGGCGCTTTTATTCTGTTGCTTGCCGATTTCCTGCTTCGCGTCCTTCATCTCTTCCTTCGTATCGTTCATGTCCTGCTTGTTGTTCTCGATATCCTGCGGACGTTTGAGTTCCTCATTTTTCTTCAGCAGTTCCTCCATCTTCTTGGTCAACTCATCCATTTTCTCGTTGAGTTTTTCCTGCTCTTTTTCGAGTTGCGGATTATCTTTTTGCTGCTCTTCAGTTTCTTTGGCCAGTTCTTCCTGTTCTTTGGCCAGTTCTTCGAGTTGTTCGATCTGCTGGTCGAGCATTTGTTCCACCTCGAGTTGTTTGTAGAGTTCCTGCAGGCGTTCGAGTTCCTTGTTGAGGTCTTCGGTATTTTCCTGCATTTCTTCCATTTGCTCCAGCGCCTGATCCTTGTTTTGCTCTTCCATCAGTTTCTGGATGTCTTCCATGAGTTTTTTCATCTCATCGGACATGGTTTCATCCAGCATTTCTTCAAGTTTCTCCTGTTTTTCCTGGAGTTGTTCGTTGGGTTTCTGGAATTCCTGCTGCTGCTTGTTGTTTTGCTCCAGCGATTGTTTCGCTTCTTCCATTTGCTTTTGCAGGTCTTTCTGGCGCTGCATCAGGCGTTCCATTTCCTTGCGCGTCTGCCAGTCCATCTCTTTCTTTTGCAGCACTTTGTCGCGCAGTTTCTTGAGTTCTTCCTGTATTTTCAGGCTTTCTTTCACCGCTTCTTTGAGGTCTTTTTTGATCTCGGCAGAGTTGTCGGCCTGTTGCTGGCGGAACTCGTCCATGGTCGGCACCCGGTAGGTCATGATGCCGGTGCGGGCGCTTTTCGAGCCGTTTACGCCGTCGTTATCGAACACTTCGAAGTAGTAAGACACTTCATCGCCCGGATCGAGGGTAAGGTTGCTCACGTCCCAGGAGTATTCGTATTGCACCTGTTTGCCGGCCGGTTTTTCCACCTTCGTGGTCGTCATGGGCAACTGGCCGCCCTTGGCTTTTTTGATCTGGTAGTTGAACGTGAGCGTTTGAAGCCCGTAATCGTCGGAGGCGTCGCCTGCGAAAAACGATTGTTTCAGGTTGGTGCTGTCCTTGAATTCCTCCACGGAAATCTGCGGGTGCAAGTCGGGAATCACGGTAATGGTATAGGCCACCGAATCGGCGCCGATGAGCAGGGCATTGCTCAGGAAAACCTTGTACGATTCGTCTTTCAGTGCCCGGCGGTTGTACTGGAACAGTTCGTCGTCGAAACGTTTGGCTTCCGATCCCGCCTCGGCGCCGAAGCGCAGTTGCAGGTTGTCGGTATGTTGTGCATTGAATACCCAGCCGATATTGGTGCCCT
This sequence comes from Bacteroidota bacterium, assembly GCA_029561355.1. Lineage (GTDB taxonomy): Bacteria > Bacteroidota > Bacteroidia > Chitinophagales > Saprospiraceae > M3007. The sequence goes on from JAKQJD010000421.1 coordinate 8,697, forward strand.
GCGGTACCACTAGATCGCCCACGTTGGAAAGTTCCTCGGTGTTGCGGCCGATGTAGCCGGGGAAATTCAGTTTGGTGGTAAACGACAGGATGCTCGGTTTGCGCAGCACTTCCAGCGTGTAGTCGCGGCTTTCGAAACCGCCTGAGAACAGGCTGAAGTCGGTATTCTGCTGTACGTTGACGAATTTATAGGAAAACTGGTTGGCAGCGTCCTTGTTGAGGCGGTACTGCACGTTGCCGAGGTTGATGAAAACCTCGTTGGGCAGGGCGTTGCCGTCTACCGTTACTTTCAAAGTAAAGTCGGTGAACTGCACGGCTTTCAGGCTGTCGACGTCGACCAGGAACTTGAAAGGCGCTGGTTTTTCAAATTTCGTGTTGCTGTGCCACAGGCGGTTGGTGCCTTCGCGGATGATGTTCGGCGCGCCGAGCAACAGGAACAGGAGCAGCAGTACCGGCGGCAGGGCGTACCGCAGGTATTTGCGGTTTTTACCCAAATCGATGGCCGACTGGAAAGGCACGAGACGGATTTCGTTGCTTTTCTGGTTGATACTGGCTGTAATCAGTTCGGCATAAATGGCGTTATTGCTTTGCTGCCGGAGTTGCAGGATATTGAGCAGTTTGTCCTTTACATTGGCAAAGTGATCGCCGATGATGAGTGCCGCCTGCTCGTGACTGATCACTTTTCCCAAATTGAAATAGTGCATGAGCGGCAATGCTACCCATTTATAGAGCCCTACCCCGCTCAAGCCCAGGAAACCCCACAGCATGACGGAGCGTACACCGGTTCCGAAGTAAAAATAATACTCCAGCAAATTGAGCAGAATAAACATACCCAGCACTGCACCGACCGTATACAAGGCCCCACGCAACAACTGATTGATGTAAAACCGGCGAATGAACGCATCGAGTTTTTCAATAAGTAGGCTATAATTATCTTTCACCATCGCAAATCAGATATGATTGTATTTGTACGCATGAGGCAATTGAGGATGTGAGTATTCGAGTATTTGACTACAAATCAAGATCAAATCCTCGAATCCTCATATACTCGCATCCTCAAAAAATAAATGTGCCTTTGTAATATACCTTTGTAACCCCTAAAGGTTGCAAACAGGGAGCAAAATAAACGGTATTTTGGACGAAAAGTTGGAAGTGCCCTCTTTTTAACTGCAAGAAGACAAATTTTGCAAAAAAACCTTCTGGCGATCCTGCTTTGGGAATCCTGTAAGTCATCCGATGACTCCGAGTCATAGGATGACTTACAGGATTCCCAAAGCAGGATCGCTGAAAAAAACTAACCATCAACAAGTTATGCGGCTATTCGGATTGATTGGTTACCCGCTCGGGCATTCGTTTTCGCAGCAATATTTCAGCGAAAAATTCATGCGGGAGGGCATCACGGATGCACAGTACGAACTGTTCCCGATTCCTGTCATCGGCGATCTGGAGCAGGTGCTGCGCGAACAACCTGCCTTGTGCGGCCTCAACGTTACCATCCCCTACAAGGAACTGGTGCTGCCTTATTTGCACGAACTCGACGAAACGGCGCGTGCCGTGGGCGCAGTCAACTGCATCCGTATCCGCGACGGCCGGCTCACGGGCTTCAATACCGACGTGTACGGCTTCGAACAGTCGCTGCGAAACAGCCTGGGTCCAGTTGTGCCTTCCAGCCAGGCCCTGATACTCGGCACTGGCGGCGCTTCCAAAGCTGTAGCGTTCGTTTTGCGTAAAATGGGTATCGGTTACCGCTTCGTTTCGCGAAAAATCGACGCCGAATCGGGGTGGCTCAACTACGACGACCTGCGCGAACTGAACTGGTCGGAATACCACCTCGTGGTAAATACCACACCGCTCGGCACCTACCCGAAAACCGACGGATGCCCCGATCTGCCTTTTGAAAAACTTTCCGCACAGCATCTGGTATTTGACCTGGTGTACAATCCGCCACAAACTGTACTTTTGCGCCACGCTTCGGAGCAGAACGCCCGTGTGCAGAACGGACTCGAAATGTTGCAGTTGCAGGCTGAAAAAGCCTGGGATATCTGGCAACAGTAAAACCTAATCATTTTATGGCCGCAGTAGACTTTTCGAATACAGAAATTGCCTTTTCCCACTTCAGCGACACCGAACTCAGAAAAACCGCCTGGCTTTTCAAATTGATGAGCCATTCGTGGCTCGTCAAATACGGCTCCAGCATCGGGCTTTGGGCGGTGGAAAACGGGATGCCATTTGCCGAAGTCATCGTAAAAAAAACGATTTTCGAACAATTCTGCGGCGGCACCACCCTGCTCGATTCGCAGGAAAATATCGATCGGCTGGCGGCTTACCAAACGCTTACCATTCTCGACTACGGCGTGGAAGCCAAGGAATCGGAAATCGATTTCAACCTGACGATGAACGAGAATATCCGTGCCATCGACTTTGCCAGCCGCTCCAAATCCATTCCCGTCGTGAGCACCAAAGTGACGGGCGTGGCGCGTTTCGGACTGCTCGAACGCATCCAGAGCGGCAACGAACTGACGCGCACCGAACTGGCCGAGTACCGCAACGTACTCAAACGCATCGACGCCATCTGCTACCATGCTGCCAATAAAGGTGTTTCCGTTTTTATCGATGCCGAAGAATCCTGGATCCAGGATTCCATCGATCACCTTGTGTGGCTGATGATGAAACGTTACAACAAACAACGTGTGGTGGTGTACAACACGTTCCAGATGTACCGCAAAGACCGGCTTCAGTTTCTGCTGGAAAGTTATGACCGCGCCCAGAGCTCCGGATTTCTGCTCGGCGCCAAACTCGTGCGCGGCGCCTACATGGACAAGGAACGCAACCGCGCCGCCGAAATGGGCTACGAAGACCCGATCAATGCGGATAAAAACACTACCGACGACCACTACAATACCGGTATTCGCTTTTGTATCGACCATATCGATACCCTCGCGCTCTGCAATGCCAGCCACAATGCCGAAAGCGCCATGCTACAGGTAGAACTGATGGATAAAAAAGGTATTCCGCACGACCACCCGAACTGCCTGTTCAGCCAGTTGTTCGGCATGAGCGACATTGTTACTTTTAACCTGGCCAATGCGGGGTTCCGCGTTGCAAAATACGTACCTTACGGGCAAGTGTCCGACGTAATTCCTTACCTCATCCGGCGGGCACAGGAAAATACGACGGTAACCGGCGACGTAGGCCGCGAACTGGCGCTTATCCAACAGGAAATGAAAAGACGGGGAATTTGATGGGTGTTTGGGGTGTGGTGTTTGGTGTTTCGGGCGCTTAACCCCGGCATGAATACCTGAACTTAAACCTTTTCGCCTTGTTTTTAACCATATCCGGGAAATGTAACTATTTCACTTCCCGCCTCTCACATCTCACTTCTACCCATGACTCCGCAGCGCAACGAACAGGAACTCATTCAGCAGGTGCTCAATATTTTTTCCTCCCAACTGGAAAAAAACGGCTTTCGTAAAACCCCCGAGCGCTTCGCTATCCTGGAAGAGATTTACAAACGTACCGACCACTTCGATGCCGAGGCGTTGTACATCCATATGAAAAACCGCAACTACCGCGTAAGCCGTGCCACGGTGTACAATACGCTGGAATTGCTGGTGGCCTGCGACCTGGTGAAAAAACACCAGTTCGGGAAAAACCTGGCGCAATATGAAAAGTCGTACGGCTACAAGCAGCACGACCACGTCATCTGCGCCAACTGCGGCAAAGTGGTCGAGTTTTGCGACCCGCGCGTGCAGCAAATCAAGGATATGGTAGGGGAATTGCTCAATTTCCGGATCACGCACCACTCGCTGAATTTGTACGGGATCTGCGGTTCCTGCCAGAAAGAAATTGAATATGGCATTGTAAGGAAGCACCCGAAAATAATGGAAGAAGAACCCGGCTGGGGCGATTGAGTCAAAGCAAACGAATCAAATCGTATCTTTTACCATGATTCGCTGCATTGGCCTGTTCTAAATGCCCGTCGAACGGGTTGCGTTGAGGGTCCAATACGTCTTCCAGACCGCCAGACATATACTTCATCCCATCTAATACGTTGATTTGACCGTCAGATAGGTCGCCCACCTATTCTAATACGTCCTTTTGACCGTCAGATAGGTCTGTCATCTATCCAGATACATTGCCGACCTATCCAGATGGGTAAAGGACCTATCTGACGGTCAAAGGGACGTATTAGAATAGGTGGGCGACGTATTTGGATAGGTGGAGCCATCTATTCAGATGGATAAAAAACGTAATTGGCGGTCAAACGGACGTATTTGGCCCTGTTTCGGAACCGGTTGA
>JAKQJD010000530.1 GCA_029561355.1 Bacteroidota bacterium
AAAAGTATCTGCCTGAATTTTGGCCTAGCGCTGAAATACGGCGGTAAAACCAACCTGCGCTACGACGACACCAATCCGGTGACGGAAGAAACAGAATACGTCGACAGCATCCTGGGCGACGTACGCTGGCTGGGATTCGAACCCGCGCAGGTGTTGTATGCATCCGATTATTTCGATCAGTTGTACGAATGGGCCAAGGCGCTGATTGAAAAAGGCAAGGCATACGTCGATTTTTCCACGCCGGAAGAAGTAGCCGCTCAAAAAGGTACGCCGACCACGCCCGGAACGCCCGGTCCTTACCGCGATACGACGCCGGAAGAAAACCTGGCTTTGTTCGAACGTATGAAAAACGGCGAATTTCCCGACGGGCATTGTACCCTTCGTGCGAAAATCGACCTCGCGTCGCCCAACATGCATATGCGCGATCCGTATTTGTACCGCATTAAACATGCGCACCACCACCGTACGGGCGACAAATGGTGCATTTACCCGATGTACGATTGGGCGCACGGACAAAGCGACAGCATCGAAAACATTACCCATTCGATCTGCACCCTGGAGTTTATTCCCCACCGCGAACTGTACGACTGGTGTATTCGCGAACTGGAGGTGTTTCCTTCCAGACAATACGAATTTGCCCGCCTGAGCCTTTCCTATACCATAACCAGCAAACGTAAACTCAAACTACTTGTAGAAGAGAATTTCGTACGCAGTTGGGATGACCCCCGTATGCCTACCATCAGTGGTTTCCGTCGCAGGGGCTATACGCCGGAGAGTATCCGGGAGTTTGCCAGCAGGATCGGTGTAGCGAAGCGCGACAACGTCATCGAAATGTCGCTGCTGGAATTCTGTATCCGGGAAGATCTGAATAAAAAAGCCCTGCGCCGTTTCGCCGTGCTCCGTCCGCTTAAAGTAGTGATTACGAATTATCCGGAAGGAGAAACCCTATGGCTGGAAACGGAAAACAACCCAGAAGACCCGGCCACGGGTACACGCCAACTGCCATTTACCCGCGAGTTGTATATTGAACAGGACGATTTTATGGAAACGCCGCCGCCGAAATACTTCCGCCTGAAACCGGGCGGAATGGTGCGCCTGAAATCGGCTTTTATCATTCAGTGCGAATCCGTGGTGAAAGACGCAACCGGCAACGTGACGGAAGTGCACTGCACCTATGTGCCTGAAAGCCGTTCCGGGCAGGATACGTCCGGATTGAAAGTACAGGGCGTTATTCACTGGCTTTCGGCCGCTCATGCCCGCCGTGCGGAAGTGCGGATGTACGAGCGTTTGTTCCTGGTGGAAGACCCGGCGGCAGAAGAGGATTTTAAATCGACCATCAATCCCGATTCGCTGGAAATTATTGAAAACGCTATGATCGAACCCGCGCTGGCGGAGGTGGAAGCAGGCGAACAATTCCAGTTTACCCGGCTTGGTTATTTCTGCGTAGACCCCGACAGTACGACGGAAAAATCTGTTTTCAACCGGACGGTGACGCTGAAGGATACGTGGCAAAAAGAAGTGAAAAAGTCCGTTTAGTATTGTATTCAGAGTTAACTGTGCAGATTTGGGAAATTCAGATATTCCAGATTTTTTTCATTTTTCAACACGGTTGTTACAGATTATTTTACGTTTGCGGCTTCAAATCACGTGCATTTCATCGTTTGTCTAAAGAATCTTAAGCAAATTTCGTCATTTTGAAGGTTTACCTTCATGGGCGGAATTTATCGTTTTACCTTTACAGTCAATTTTAAGACTAAAAACTTGTTTTGATCATGAAACACTTTACTACCAGCCTTTTGGCCGTATGTGCTTTTTTTGCTGTAATCAGCAATGCACAGGGCCAGGTTTTTTACCAGCAACTTTTTGACGGCGCAGGCCTGCCAGCCGGCTGGACTACGACGGACGCTTCCAGCCAGGGCGTCCTTTGGTCGAGATGTACCAACCTCACTACAGAATGCCATTCCGGTGAATATAACATTGATCCATTTGAAGGTTCTGACGCTGCCAATGGATTTATGATCCTTGACTCCGACGAAGCAGGCCAACTCAATGCTCCACACCAAAGCCGCCTCAACAGCGCCGCGATCAACTGCTCCGGCAAGAGTGAAGTATACGCTGTGTTTGAAAATTTCATCGGTGTGTTCGACTATGATGCCAACGAGAACGCGCGCCTTTTCGTTAGTAACAACGGTACTACCTGGACGCCTTTCCAGATTTTCGAAGGTGTTGACGGTGGCGGCGCTACTTCTTTGTCGGAAAATCCGCTGGTAAGTGGCATCGACATTTCCAGCGTTGCTGCTAATCAGGCTACCGTTTACCTCCGTTGGGAATGGGTCGGCAACTACGAATACTGGTGGATTCTGGACAACGTGAGCCTTACCACGATCAATCCAACTCCGGATAATGACCTGGCTGTAGCCGATTTCTTCTACCCGGTTTCCAGCTATGCTACGCCTGAATCGCAAATCGCTGTTGACACGTTTGCATTCGAAGCATACATCAGCAACCTGGGTACGCAGCCACAAACCAACATCAAAGTGTACGCATACGTACTGGAATACGACCCGAATACAGGTAGCCCGCTTGGCCTGATTTATGTCGACAGCACCTCGGTTCCGGAACTGGCGCCTGGTGTAGACAGCTTCCAGGTTTCCATTGGTGGCTCATTCATTCCGGACCTTCCTGTAGGCCTTTATGCTGTGGCGTACGAAGTGTCGGCCGATGCAGCGGATCAACATGACGCAGACAACTTCAAAGGAGACTTCTTCGAAGTGACCGACCTGCTTTTCGCAAAAGAAAACGGCCCGCAATCGGCATCGCAACCTGCTGACGGCGGCGACTGGGCAGTAGGTAACTACTACCGCATGGGTGAATATAACGAAACACTGGAACAGTTCAGTGCACTTGGAGCTACATTCTCCTTTGCTGTAAACGCTCCGTCCATCCCCGGCGACATCGATGTCGAACTCAGCCTCTACAGAATCAATGACGACGTTCTGAGTGATTTCTCCAATTTCGAAGGCGACGGTTCCAGCATGACGCTGATCGGCACCACTTCGTTCGATACGCCGGATGCTGCTGAAAACTACGATCTTTTCGATGCTGAAATTTACAGCATTGAAACCGGTCTGGTAGGCGTTCCACTTGAAGCCAACGGCCGTTACATTCTTTCTGCCGGTTATGTAGGCGCCAGCTCTGAAGCATTCACTGCTTTTAACAACAACGTTTACGCTAACTTCGTTTCCACGATCCTCTACATCGGTGGCGAATGGGGCGGTAACTTCGTTGGTCGCCCGAATGCCGTACTGCGTATGAACATGGACCTGACTACTTCTACGGACGTTACGCCGCTGGCTGAAACTGCACTGGCTGTTTCTCCGAACCCGACTTCTGATTTCGTAAATCTGAAAGTGAACTTTACGGAGCCAACCAATGCAACGATTACCATTGCAGACATCGACGGCCGCGTAATCCGAACGGAAAACCGCAAAGGTATGCTCGACGAAACGGTGAACTACCAGATCAAAGATTTTGCTTCCGGTACTTACCTCGCTCGTATTGCTACGGCAAAAGGTACCCGTACGCTGAAATTCGTTGTTCAGAAATAATTGACCGTTCTGATAAATACCCTGGCGGGTCGAACCGGTTTTCCGGTTCGACCCGCTATTTTTTTGAGTGGGGGCAGGCTGCTGACCAGATTTCAAGCAGTTTTATTTGCTCGTTTTCCCAGTTCCAGGCCTGCCGGGCTTTCCGGCAATTTGCTTGCAGGTTTTCGTATAAAGTATTGTTATTCAATAGATTGTTTATCTCCGCTGCCAGCGTTTCGGCGTTTAATTGCGTCAGCAAAATTCCCACCTCCCATTCGGATTGCAAGGCCCGGTATTCGGGGAAATCCATCGTTATTACCGGAATACCTGCCTGTACGTAATCGAAATATTTATTTGCCAGCGAGTAGTAATAGGATAACCCCCTGTTCTCCAGCAGGTTGATACCCAGCCAGGCCTGTGCCGTGAGATCCGGCAAGTCTTTCGGTTTTACGTAACCCAGGAACTGCACTTTTTCACCGAGTTGTAGTGCTTCGGTTTTTTCCCGGAGCGCTTGAGACAGGTCGCCTTCACCCGCCAGCCAAAGTTGTACATCCGGCAGATATCTCATGGCTTCCAGGGCGGTTTCTATCCCCCGGCCTTCGTTCAATGCGCCTTGATACAACAATACATACGGTTTGCCGTGAACCGTCGGGGGAAGGGTTTTTATTTCAGGCACATTTCTGACGACCTCGAAATGCAGGTTGTATTTCTTCTGAAAAATATCTGAAAGGCCCTTGCCGACGGTATATGCATGCCGGTAAAATGGAAGACACGTACGCGCGGCTATTTCCCACACGGTTTTGACAAAGAACCGGTCTTTCACTTCGGGAACCTCCGTAAAATACTCGTGCGCATCAAAAACACGCTGCTTCCGACGCAGCAGGGTAGCCAGACAGCCGGCCGGCAGCGTATCCAGGTCGATGGAGCAAACAGCATCATAACGCGCAAATAGCAGGTGCCGGAACAGCCGCAGGTTATATTCGGCGTAAAAAACAAACCCCTTCTTAAAGTGGCAGCGCAGTCTTTTCTGAAAAAACGGTTCCGTTTCCAGAGGAAGGGAGTCGGGCAAGGTCCGTCCGATGAGCGTAACCTGATAGCCGTTTTTTGCCAGCGTACGGCAAATGCGCTGCATGCGCTGGTCGTAACTCAGGTCGTTGGTAACTGTGAAAATAAGGTGAGGAAAGGAAGGCAAACCGGTATTTTTTGGGTAAATGTAGAGCGTAGAAAAGAAAAATCCCTGATTTTTCAATTTTGAAAAATCAGGGATCAGCAAAGTAAGAGTCTATCCGAAATAGGGATGGCTCTTTTAGTTTAAACCTTTCGCGGCAGGTTGTTCTTTCCCTTTAACCTCCCCCATAATTTCGAGGAACGTTTCGGTAGGCGTCGTATTCGCCGTAACCGTTACTTTTTTACTTTGGCGACCTGGTTTGCCTTTCGAGTTGAATTCAACTTTGATTTCCGCCGAAGCACCGGGTGCAACGGGTTCTTTCGGCCAGGTTGGTACAGTGCAACCGCAAGAACCTTTCGCGTTGGTAATCAGGAGCGGTTCGTTGCCGGTGTTTTTGAATTTGAAGATATGTTTTACCACTTCCCCTTCATTAATAGTACCGAAATCGAATTTGTTGTTTTCATATTCGATCGTGGTGGCCGGGCCTGTAGGAGCCAGGGTGCTGTTGACGTTGGTGCCTGGAATATTGCCGGCAGTGTTGCCCACAGCCACGGTTCCATCGGCAGACATGGATGCTGCTGCAGATTCACGGATTTTTTCGCTTTCCGATTTGAACCAGTTTTTGAAACCGCCACCAAAAAGGTTGGCGATCAGGAGCAGTGCCAATACGGCCAGCAGGCCTACCTGGATTTGCTTATTTCTTTCCATTGTAAAAAAATGAACGGGTGAGAGAAATTAAAATGATGAATTTCGATTGTGTGCCTGCAAAATTACACCTTGTAGCCATGCTGCTAACCGAGTTCAATTCGGTTTGCAAATGTTTAACACGATCCGATTCCTAGCGAATCAGGGTGGTATTGCCATGCAGAACTTCCGTAATTCCATCCATATACTCTACTTCGAGTACCCAGACGTACACTCCGGGGTCCATCGGGCTTCCTCTAAAATTGCCATCCCAGCCTTTTTCGGGATCATTCGGTGTGAAATCGCCCGTTTCGAATACCAATTCACCCCACCGGTCGTACAGTCGGAAGTCGCGTACATGTGCCGATTGTTGTCCGTGTACGAGCAGCCGGTCGTTGCTGCTGTCGCCATTTGGAGAAAATCCGGTAGGTACAAAAATGCGCCGGGGTTTCTCCACTGTGATGCGTACGCGGTCCTGTGCCGGACAGCCCAGTGAGTCGATCACCGTAATATCGAAATAGTTCTCGTAAAAAAGCGAGTAAACCGAAGGGTTGCTGCAATCGAGGCAACTCAGCCAGGTGCTGTCTTCGGCGCTCCACTGATAGCGGACGGTTCCCAGCGCGTTGGTCACCAGCGCAAGCAGTTGGGTATCCTGGCCCAGTACGATGGAAAAATCCGGACCCAGGTCGACCTGCACCGCGCTGCGCTCAAATACCTGAATCGCAGGTAATACCGCCACGCAACCGTTCTGGTCTACGACCCTCGGCACGTACGTTCCTGCGCCGATCCCGATTTGTTTGGGTGATCCGTTCCAGGCTGCATTGTCGAGCGCGTACATGTAGGGCGGGGTGCCGCCGGATGCTATAATGTCAATTTCGCCGTCTTTTCCTCCATGGCATTTAGGGTCTTTTTCTTCTGAAATACCGCCGACCTTGGTGGGGGGCTGCAAAATCTGAATAGAATCGGGGAGGGTACAACCATTTCCGTCTGTGATCAGCACGCTGATTACGCCGGCTGGAATGTCATTTGCGGATGATGTCGTTTGTCCGTTTTGCCACAGGTATTGGTAAGGCGTCACACCGCCAGAAGGCCTTGCAACCGCCATACCTGTGCTTTCGCCGAAGCATTTGACGTGCGTGGGCAACATTTCGAGCGTCAGCGCCGCCGGTTCGAGGATGGAAACACTCGTGGTAGCAGGGCAGTTGTTGGCATCTGTAACGGTGACTCTGTAAATGCCTGCCGAAAGGTTTTCTGCGAGTGAATCTGTTTGTCCCGCGCCGCCTGTATTCCAGAAGAAGGTGTATGGCGCCTGTCCGCCGGAACCGTTCGCAGCAGCCCAACCCGTGCTTTCTGCAAAACATTTCACGTCTTCATGGGCCGTGACGTGCGCTTCCAGCATTTCAGGGTTTCCAACGGTGATATTCTGTTCGTCCGTGCAGCCTTGTACATCCGTAATGGTTACAGTGTACGTCAAAGTGGCTTTCAGGCCCGTAGCGATGCGGGTATTCTGCGGCGGTACTGTATTCCAGGTGTAATTAAATGAATTGACGTTGGCAGAATCGGCGGAATAAAATACGCCCGTAACGATGCCGATACCATCATCGCCGGCATTACAACTTGGGTTTCGGGCTTCCGCATAGCCGAACAATTCTCCTTTCTGGAAAATAAAGGTCTGTGCGAGTTGCTGGCAGTTGTTGACGTCGGTAACGGTAACGATGTACTCTGCGGAGGCCAATCCGGAAATGGTAGCTGAGGTTCCTCCATTCACGTTCCAGAAATAATTGTATGGTGGCGTACCACCGGAGGCCTGCACGGTTGCGGAGCCGTCGGACGCGAGATAGCAAATAGTGTCCGCTACCGGAGGCAGGGCGAGTGCAAGTTGGGTTGCCGGTTCGTTGACGACCACATTGTTGGTTTCGCTACATCCGGAAGCATCCGTTACAATTGCCGTGTATGTTCCTGCAAACAGGTTGCCCAGTGTCGCTCCCGTTCCGGAAAAACCGGCGGGACCGTTCCAGGAAATATTGTAGTTAGGTGTGCCGCCCTCGGCTGTCAGTTCGACTGCGCCGTTGTTTTCACCTTTACATAAAACATGCTGGGGAACTGCTGCAAGTATGATTTCGGTAGGCTGGTCGATGGTGGATTGCAGCGTTTGCGTGCAACCGTTCGCATCCGTTACGGTAGCGGTGTAGTCGCCCGCAGGCCTGTTGACGAGGTTGGCGCCGCTTTGACCGGCACTCCAGTTATACGTATAAGGGCTGGTACCGCCCTGGGTCTGCGTGATAATTTGTCCTGTAGCAGTGCCGAAGCAGGACGCGGGTTGCGGTGTGCCTGTAAAAAGAATGGCCGCGGGTTCACTGATAATGGCAGTCGTCGTTGCCGTACAACCTTTCTGGTCCGTTACCGTCACAGTGTAGGTTCCTGCCGTCAAATTTCCTGCTGTCGGGTTGCTTTGTGCCGGAACGGTGTTCCATAAATAGTTGTAACCGCCATTGCTTCCGGAGGCAGTGGCAATGGCCGAACCGCTTGCACTTTGATTACAGGATGCGTCGGTCGGATCTGCTGCAACCAGCAGTGGAGTTGGCGAAGCAATACTTGCCGGCTGTTGAGCCGTACAACCGTTGGCATCCGTTACCGTAACTGTAAATATCTGGGCAGGCAGACCGATAGCAGTCTGGGTAGTTTGCTGGGCGGCATCGCTCCATTTATAGTTGTAGGTTCCTGTTCCGCCGGAAGGCGTTGCGATGGCGGTACCGTCGCTGCTGCCCGCGCAATTGGTCGGTGTGGTTATCGTAGAGGTTGTCAGTTGTGCCGGTTCCAGCACAATTGCGCTGGCTGTTTCGGTACATCCATTGCCATCCGTAACTGTAACGCTATAGTTTCCGGCTAAAACACCGTTATTCAACTGGCTTAAAATATTATTGCTCCACGAAAAACTGTAAGGCAAAGTACCACCCGCAGGTATAGCGCCTACGGAACCGCTGGGCACATTGAAACAAGTTGCTGCACTCGGAATGGCAGTTGCAGTCAGATCAGTGGGTTGTGTTACCGTTGCTGAAGCAGTGGCCGTACAGCCGTTGGCATCCCTTACCGTCACCGTATAAGCGCCGGCAGTGAGGCTAACTGCAGCAGCGGTACTTTGCGCTGCTGGGTCGCTCCATTGATAAGTCAACGTGCCGGTACCACCGCCGGCAGTAGAAGCGATAACGGCATTATTGCCGCCAAAGCAGGATACCTGCTGTTGCACTGCTACTGTATTGGTAAGTTGCGGAGGACCGGGAACCGTCACGTTTGCCGAGGCGGAACAGTTGGAATTATCCGTCACGACCAGCACGTAATTGCCGGCGGTGAGCGACTGAAAATTGCCGGTCGTATTGTTAAGTGTACCCAGGCTATAATTATAGGGCGGATTCGCGCCGTCGGGTGTAACGACCACAGCGCCCTGGCTTTGTCCGAAACAATTGACACCGGAAACGGCCAGCGTACTGGTCGGCGATTCACAGTTGACACAGGTAGCAGAACCTATATTGGCTGTGCAGTTGAATTGTGCCGAAATACCTCTCACCTCTATCGTTACGCTCGAACTGGGCACCAGGCCATTTACCAGGTGTTCTGCAAGCCCGCTGGCAGGAATCCAGCCGGCACCACCAACATTTACTTCATAACTGTCCGCGCCCGGCACATCCGACCAGGAAAACGTAATACTGTTGCTGCTCGACGCACCGCAGGTAACCACTGGAGCGGGAAGTGCAGGAATCACGGTCAGGGTCACGGTATCTGTTACACTACAGCCGTAGGAATCGGTTGCAATAACGGAATAAGTGGTTGTTTGTGCAGGAGATGCGAGGGCGATGGGGCAAGTCACGCAACTCAGACCGGCGGAAGGTGTCCACAGGTAATCCAGTTTGTAGGATGGTTCAAATGTGATCGTCCAGTCCTGAAGGCTTCCGGTAAATCCATTGGAGTCATCGGTTACCTGCAATTTCCAGACTCCATTGGTCGGATTGTCTCCGTCCCACAAGTCGGTCCAGGGGCCTTCGGGCAACCAGGAATCCGTAAAGGGCGCAGCGGCAGCAGGTGCAAAGGGGCCCGGCGAACTTATCACGGTTGTTTCCAGCGGTGTAAAACAGGTATTCGTATAGTTATTTCCGTCTGCGCCATTATCCGTAGTCAATTCAAGAAACTGCCCGCCGGGCGACAGCAGGAAAATGTCCAGGTCGTCTACCCAGGGGTGTACTGCATTTAGGCAAACCGAACGAATAACGCCAGTGCCAAGTGTTACCGGCTGCACGCCCACTACATTGATCGGCGAAATGACGGGCGTATTGGTCGGAGAGATATTGTAAACGGTGTTGTTGGTAAAAGTAGGAGGCAAGGGCAGTGGAATCGGAAGCGTTGCATTCAGGTCCAGCGGTTGAGCACCGGAACAAATGGAAGTATCGGCGCGCAAGGAAGGTGCAATCAGCCCATTGTCGCGCAGGTAGATATAAATCGTATCGCGGTTGCAAGGGTCGCGTTGCACGTCGACGGCGATGTATTCCATACCATCTGCCGTATTGTCTTCGAATGCAATAATCGGAATATCGATGCCCGTCTGGCCAGCCGGAATACTCAACCCGGGAGGAATCATTTGATAATCGGTGCCATTGGTAGCGGTACCCCACACATTGTAATCGATGGGGAAGTTTTGGGCTGTGGGCGTTGGCAACTTAAAGGACAACATCCCGTCTGTACAGCCTTCCGTAACAGTGCCGTCCAGGCTGCGGGTTGCAAGTTCGACTTTCAGCGAACCGGTACCGAAACTTTTTGCTTCCAGAAACACCCCGGAATCGTAAATGCCGTCGCTTACGTCGGCGATGGCGAGTTTGATGGTGTATTGCTGGCAGGGAGTTACAATGGCCTGCGCAGTAAAAACATCTGTAAAGCCGTCGTAAACGGGTTGTACGGAAGAGCCGTTGTTGTTGTTGTAATACTGCGCGTTCAGTGGTCCGCAGTTGTAAACCGGATTGGCCGGGTGCACGTTATTGATGGCCACCGGAAGGTTGGTATTGGGCACTTTGGCAATATTCAGGTTGTTGTAGTTGCCGCCTGCCGGATTTGGGCCGCTGATAAAAAAGCCGAAAACGTCGTTGAACGAGCTACATGCAAACTCCGGATATTCTTCCGAAGCGAAACAGTACTTGAAACGCAACGTATCTGATGTGGGTATGAACGTAATGGAGTAAACCGCCACGTCGTTCAGCCCCGACGTTGCCGTTGCGGCCAGGCTGGCATCCGTCGCATTACTGGCATTGTCGTGGGAGGCAAAATCGATCCCCTGTTCGTCGGAGCCAAGCGCTGCGCCGCTGGTCGTCGCCACGCCTGTAGTCAGCACGATACCCCGATCGATCCCGATAGCGGTAGTGCCGCCGGTGAAGTACCCCACAGCAGAACTGATCCCGTTGTAGGTGATGTTGGTCACCTCAACTCCTTCTCCAAGAAAAATATTGGAAATCAGGTTTTGCGGTGTGAAGGGCGCCGTATTTGCGCCGGTAACTTGCAAGGATTGAGCCTGGGCCTGCACGGTGAAAGCCGTGACAATGAGTGCCGCAAGCAGCAACCGAAAGGAAAAGTAGTGTTTTAAGTTCATCCGGTGGAAGAGTGATTGGTTAATACCCTGATTACTTTTTCAGGAGATTATGCGCTTTCAGGGGAAAACGAGAGATCAATAAGGATTTGGCCGGAAGTGCGGATTATCAAATTATAAATTGCAAGCCGAAAAGTAGCACTTTCTTCGGATGTGAAATCATATTCCTTCCGGTAAAAAATTTCGCGTCGCTTACAGGCAGCACCCGTATCTGTTCCCGTTACCCGGGAACAGATACAAACCGCCCCGGAAACGATGCCCGGCCCGATTTTTTTCTTTGATTAATTTCTGCTTCAGACTGTGCATTCGAGCCCCACATCCTTCAAAACAGGCGTTTTATCTAATTTTAACATCCGTTGACTGTTGGTGTTGTTTCATTTGCCGGTTCATTCAAAAACCGTTGGTACATTTTTCCCAGTCACCCCCAGCCATAAAATTAACACCATGAGTCAATTTTTTAAATTTCTGTTCGCTTCGTGCCTCGGCACCACACTGGCCCTGATCCTGCTGGTGTTCATCGGTTTCAGCACGTTGGCCGGTCTGGCCAGTAAAGCCGGCGATAAACCTGTTGCGGACGTAAAACCCAATTCTGTTCTGGAACTCAAATTCAATGCGGCAGTACCGGAGAAAACCAATAATACCCCCATGGATCCGTTCGATTTCGAACAGAAGGATGTGCTGGGCCTTACCGATATGGTACTGGCGATCCGAAAAGCCAAAGAAGATCCGGATATCAAAGGTATTTACCTGAATGCATCTTTTGTCGGTGCAGGCAAAGCCACCTCATCCGTCCTGCGTGCGGCCCTGGAAGATTTTAAGTCCTCCGGCAAGTTCATCGTATCCTACGCCAATTATTACACGCAAAATGCCTACTACCTGGCTTCCGTATCCGACAGCGTGTTGCTGAATCCGGTTGGCGGCGTCGATTTTAGAGGCCTGTCTACCGTGATCGCTTACTACAAAGGCATGCTCGACAAACTCGACGTGCAGATGAAAATTTTCTACGCCGGCAAGTTCAAAAGCGCGACCGAGCCGCTTCGTATGGAAAAAATGAGCGATGAAAACCGCCTCCAGGTACGCGAATACCTGACAGCGCTCAACGATATCATGATGCGCGACGTGGCCGCCAGTCGCCATATCCCGGAATCGGAACTTCGCACCATCGCCGATAATTTTGAAGGCCGCGGGGCTGAAATGGCCCTGAAAGCACGCCTTATCGACCGGATCGCATACGAAGACGAAGCGTTCGATCTGATGAAAAACAAAATGGGGGTCGAAAAAAAGGAAAAACTCAGTCGCATCAGCATGGAAGATTATTTCAAGGCCCGCGTCCGGAAAATCGACCTGAGTTCAAAGGATAAAATTGCCGTCGTTTATGCTGAAGGCACCATTCGCGATGGTGAAAACGGCGAACCCGGCGATGTGTACGATGGAAAATACGTGAAATTGCTGCGCAAAATCCGCCTGGACGAAAATGTAAAAGCCATCGTGCTGCGTATCAACTCTCCCGGCGGCAGCGTACTGGCCAGCGAAAACATCTACCGCGAAATTATGCTTTGCAAGGAAGCGGGCAAACCCATCGTGGTGAGTATGGGCGACGTGGCCGCATCGGGCGGTTATTTTATCGCCTGTCCGGCCGACAGTATTTTTGCGGAAGCCAATACCATTACGGGTTCTATCGGCGTGTTCGGCACTATTCCAATGCTGGACCGGACCATGAAGGAAAAACTCGGCATTACGTACGACACCGTTCAGACCGGCAAACATTCCGCCTTCGGCACACCGTTTATCCAGTTTTCTCCGGAAGAAGACCGTATGATCCAGGAACAGATCGACCGAACGTATGAAGATTTTCTGCACAAAGTGGCCACTGGCCGACACAAAACCCGCGACCAGGTGCATGAAATCGCGCAGGGCAGGGTATGGCCAGGCTCGAAAGCCAAGGAAATCGGCCTGGTTGATGACATCGGCGGCATGGATCGCGCCCTGGCGGCTGCGGCCAAACTGGCGGGACTGGAAAAGTACCGGACTACGGAATTCCCGCGTACACTCACCGGAATCGAACAAATCGTCGACCGTTTTACGAAAGACAAAGACGACGACCAGGGTATCAAGGCCGCCATCATTCGTTCCGAACTGGGAGAAATGTACCCGGTATATAGAAGCCTGCAGGACATGCGCCGCAACAAAGGTATTCAGGCGCGGCTGCCTTATGAATTGATATTCAATTGATTGTAACCTATTGTTTGCTTTAGAAACCCCGGATTTTCATTTTTGGAAAATCCGGGGTTTTTATTGGCAGGTCAAACACATTGCGTGGCGCTCGAATTCTCTTGGCCGTGGTTTTTTTAAGTTGCTGTTGGCGAGGACGCGCAACAGCGGCCGTGGGCGTTTGCTCTTCGATTTTACAGTCAGGTAAATTCCAAAATCCCGTGCCACCAGTATGCAATGCGCCATCAAATGTGACGAAAAATAAATTCTGCGTTTTGTGCATTAGTCTTTCCACCGGCATCCTTTGTACGAACAAACAAACAATGTTGTGTGCAAAACGCCGTTATGAAGCCGATTTTTTGCAACCCCTTCTAAATCATACCGGAAGGGCACGAAAATTTATCCGGTTTCAAACCTGTTGCATTGCGTGGAACCACTATTTTTGCACATATTTTTTAACCAATCACAAACGATTTTTTGACATGAAAAAAACTGTTTTGGGAATTCTTGCCGGGGGCCTGTTCACGCTTTCAATGGCTTCCTGCGGCGAAAAACTACTGACGCCTGAACAAGTACAAGCCGAAGTAACGGCAGGATTCGATGCCGGTAAAGCAGCCGTTGAAACCGAAATGAACGGAAAATGCGATGCCGAATTCGAAACCCGCGTTACGGAAAAAGTAAACATGCTCGACCAGGCTGCACAAGCCGAAATGCCGGTTATGAGCAAGTAATGCGCTGCTGACATTCTCCTATCACCATCACACAAAAACAAATCATCACCGATGAATAAGAAATTGATCCTTGCCGGCGCTGTTGCAGTTGTCGGTTTTTTCTCGCTGACTGCTTTTGACGGCAAAACGCTGGAACAACAAAAAGCGGAAATCGCACAAATGGTTACTTCCAAACTCGACGCATACCGCAGCGAATTGACGGCTGCCTGCGATGCACGTGTGGAAGCCGAAGCGCAAACGCGTTACGCTGCCGTAGTGGCTGCCCGCGAAGCGGAAGCAGTTGCCGCAACCGGTAAACCAGGCACGAAGAAAAAAACCACCACCAAAGGTACTTCGGCAAAACCGCTGCCGCCCGCTAAAGCACCGGGTAAAGCCGGCGAAGAGGCTGCCAAAGGCCGCATGCAAGGCGAATCCGGCAAAGCGAACGAAGAGGCTGCTAAAAGCCGCATGCAAGGCGAGCCCGCCAAACAAGACGAGAAAAAAGCAAAATCTCGTATGCAGGGCGGTGGTAAATAATACCGCTGACCTCTTCAGTACAAAAAAAGCCGTTCCGCAGAATTCTGCGGAACGGCTTTTTTATTGAACTCAATCTAAAATTAGTTTTTCACGAAAACCGTACCAGTGCAAACTGCATCCGGATTAGCGCCCGTTTTGTCATGTACCGTGTAAGTGATGGTAACTTGTGCTTTACCACCCGAAGCAGTACCGATGCTACCCGAACCGCTTACTTCCAGGTCGCCGCCGGAAACCGGAGTTTGCAGCGCGATCGTGAATTCCGTTGCGCTGGTCAAAGTGGCTTTCACCGGAGCGGAAGTAAAGGAATTGTAGAAGTTGAAGATGTTGAAAGATGCAACATCGGAAGAGTTGTTAGCGATCGTGATGCTGTAAGGGAAAGCATTCGGGTCGGTGCTGCACTGCTCGGAAGTAGTGAGGGTGCCGATCAGTTTTGCACGAACTTCGGTATTGCAAATGCCGTCAGCATCATATTCGTAACCCGGGTCGCAATCGCAGGCGCCGTCTTCGAGACAGATACCGTTGCCGCAAGTATCAGGGCATTTATCGCCGTTACAAGCGGGTACCAGTGCGATGGTCATGCCGAACAACAGGGCCGAGAAAAGAAATAGTTTTTTGCTCATGTTTTAGGAAATTTTGTGTGAAAATGTAAACGTATTGAAGAAATATGCAATTGGAGCCGCAAAAGTAGTGAAAATCACAACGTAAGGTAATGTTGGGGCAATTTTTGATGTATTGGGCACTTTATTTACCATTGTTGGACCAACGCCGATATAGACGTCGGACAATGTTACAGGTAACACTGTTTGGGATGTTACATAAAAATCCATGCCACGCCTCACCGGCGAATGCTCCGTACTGAATGACATTAACTGCACAGCATGGAAGTTTCTTGCCCGCAGCCTGTTGTTTTTTAAAATTTAATAAACAATCAGGCGTCGCACGAACCCTGTGTTTTCGGAAGTCAGTCGCAGGAAATACTGCCCGGCCGGCAACGCATCCGGTAATTTTACATAGATACTACCCAATCCGGCATTTCGGTTTTCCTGCAACACGTTTTTCCCTTGTAAATTGAATAATTGCAAATTGCAGGATCCGTTTGCTGCCAATCCCGACAATTCGATTTGCAACATTCCGCCCGACTTTACCGGATTGGGAAAAAGTTGAAATGCGGACAGTTCCGATTCTACTACAGCATTTGTAAAATCAACTTCCGTGCAGCCGACGGCGACACAACCTGTAGCATCGGTAACGGTATAACAATACTCACCGGGCAAAAGCCCATCGATGTCGGGTGTTGTAGATCCGTTGTTCCAAATCGTGGTATAGCCCGGCGTGCCGCCGCTGATAGTCAGTTGTATGGAGCCGTCTGCCACGGTTTCGCCGGATGCCGGGGTGGCGGTACTGGTCGCACTGGGCGCCTCGGGATGCGGATGAATAATAATATTGACGTTTCCGGCTGTGGCCTGACAACCATAGGCGTCCGTCACCAGCAAAGAAGGCGGGATGAAATCCAGCGGGTTGCTCACAGAAACCACTGCGGAATCCGCTGTGGATATGATGTTTCCATTTTGCGTCCAGACGAAAGCAGGCGCGATTGCGTCCGTTTCGGCCACTAATACGATGGTCGCCAACGAACTGGTGCAATCCAGGTAAACCGCGTTTCCGGTAACCTGTACCAGCGGCGCCGTCAAATGGCTTTCGACCAGCACCGTTTGGGAAGCCATACACGATTGTAAGGAGACAATCAGGGTATAGGGGGCACTGTTGTTGATCGTCAGGCAGGGGGAACTGGCCACAATTACATTCGCTCTCCGCCATTCGTACGTGGCGGAAGGTAGGCTGGCTGCACAGAGTGAAAGGGTAGGGCTGTTGCAGGTCAGGCTGGCTGTCGCGGGGATGTTGTTCAATGCGGCACCGGGATTCAAAACGGAAAGTGTCAGTGAAAAAAGCGTGTCGCAACTGCCATTTCCGCTCACCAGCACCTGATAATTCCCGGGTACGGTAAAAGATTGATTACCCAGTTGGAAAGCGGTGCCCTGGCAAATCGTCTTGTTCAAGGTCTGTTGTAAGGTACTGCTCCCGCCTACTTGAACGCTGGCCGTTGCTACACATCCGTTCGCATCCGTTACACTCAATCCCCAGAGGCCCGGCAAGGGGATGGAGGAAGTAGAATCCGGATCTCCGGTTTCCCAGAAGTAACTGTAAGGCGCCATGCCTCCACTGGCGCTGGCGCTGGCTGACCCGGGCGTATTGCCGCAAACAACATTTTGAATATTGGCAAAAGTGATGCTGATCGGCTCCGGGTCGATCACCGTCATCGTCTGTGTTTGTGTATAACCGTTTACACCTGAAACGGTGACAGTGTAGGTGCCGGCGGTAAGTTCGTATAACGTATTAAAATTGTTGTTTACGTTGGACCACTGGTAAAACAGGTTGCTCTGGTTGCCATAAACCGTAACGCCCACCACGCCGGTGCTGTCGCCGGGGCATTTTTCATTGTCCAATTGCGTATTGACAACAGTGAAAGGCGGTGCAGAAACGCCTCCGAACTTGAAAGTCAGTTTGTAATTCTGGCCGTTGTTGTTCTGGATCATGGTGGTTTCCGGGATGAAATCGTTCCCGACGGTGTCTACCTGTGCCAGAAAATAGATTTCCAGGGTGTAGGTTTTCCCTTGTGTCAATCCTGCGGTCAGGTTGGCGTTGGAATACTGGCTTCTGTAGCGGGCGGTATACGGGCCTACAAGTGTGTTGTAGTCTTCCTGCAGGTTGAAAATGCTCCAGGAGCCCGACGGCATACCTTGTTCGTACACCCGGTAATAAAGCGCTACGCCTGAAACGTTGTTATCGCAACTTTCCCAGGTGATGGAGGTGGCTTTGGCCAGGTTCAGCGATTGAATATTGCCCAGGTCCAGGCCTGCAAAAGTTTTTCCATACGAACACTCCGCGACGTTGAAACTGTCCAGGGTATTATTGATACGCAGGTGAATTCCGGTGGAGCATTCTCCGATAAAACTGTATCCGCAGGCGAAGTTTTTGTGAGGTAAAAGATTGAAAATGAATAAAATAAAAGCAAGAAAGAGTCGATAATGCGGCATGGGTTTCTATATAAAAGTTCAAAGGATGGTCCTGTAAAATTAGCCCCTTCCGGCTGAAAAACCGGCGTACGTGCAAAAACTTACGTGCATTTTCTGCAAAAAGGAGCGGCGCTTGCTACCTTTCGGGGTCATTCAAGCAAAAATGATTCCAATGCAACACCACCGGTTTCGCGTAGAACGCACCGCTCATTATTATACGATTGGGGAGCCAGGTCCGCATGTGCGCCAGTTCTGGCTGGTCTGTCACGGATACGGACAACTGGCCGACGAATTCCTGAAGGATTTCGAACAACTGAACAACGGCCACACGTTCGTGGTAGCGCCCGAAGGTTTGAACCATTCCTATAGAAAAGGATTTTCCGGTCCGGTTGGCGCCAACTGGATGACCCGGCATTACCGGCAGGATGAAATAGACGACTATGCGGCCTATTTGCAGGGTTTGTATGATTTCTGGCTTCCGCAATTGCCTGCTGACGTCCGTATCGTATTGCTGGGTTTTTCGCAGGGCACGGCTACCGTTTGCCGCTGGATGCTGGCACGTCAACCGTATTTTCACGACCTGCTGCTGTGGGCGGGATTGCCGCCGGAAGACCTTAACTACCAGGAACAACAACAATACCTGTCCGACAAAAACCTGTACCTGCTGTACGGCACCTCCGATCCTTTTCTCACACCCGACCGCCTGTCCCTGCTTCACGAAGTGGAAGAAAAGAACGGCATCGATTTCGGAGAACAACCTTTCGACGGCGGTCACGAAATTCCTGCCGGCGTGTTGCAGGATTTTTTGCTGAAATACAATTGAAAACCCTTGCCCGCCGAACATTCTCGAACCGAATTTGCCGAATCAACGGCATACTGTCTACCTTCGCCGCGCATTTGAAAATGACTCTTCACCAATTCCCTGCCCGACATGGATGTTAAAAAATTTATACCCCATCTGATCGCTATTGCGGTTCTGATGTTTGTTTCTGCCGTTTTTTTTGCCCCCAACGCCTTTAGCGGTAAAGTACTGCCGCAGTCGGACAACGACAAGGCGCGCGGTATGCAAACGGAGATACAGGATTATATGAAAAAAGAAGGCAAGGCGCCTTTGTGGACCAACAGTGCGTTCGGTGGTATGCCCGCTTACCAGATATATTCTCCGGTAAAGGGCAACCTGACCAAGCCGCTTTACAAAACCCTGTTTCTCTGGACGGATATTACATCCATTTGGGCGCAGGTGTTTGTAGCCATGTTTTGCATGTATTTTTTCCTGAGCGTACTGAAACTGGACTGGCGTGTGGCGATATTCGGCGCTGTAGCCTTCGGCATCACTTCTTATAATATCGATATTCTGGAGGCAGGGCACTCGACCAAAATGGCTGCACTGGCGCTGGCGCCGGGGATATTCGCCGGACTTGCCATCGCATTTAACGGCCGAATATTACTGGGGGCCGGAGTGACGGCGCTGTTTGTGGCTATGCAGTTGAATGCCAACCACGTTCAGATCACGTACTACACCTTGCTCGTTGCAGGTATTTATTTTCTGGCGCAACTGGTCGACGCCTTTCGCCACAAAGCCTTTGCCAGTTGGGTAAAAGCGCTGGCAGCCACAGGTATTGCCATTGCTATCGGGTTTGTCTGTAACCTTTCCCGCATCTGGCCTACGTATGAATACGGAAAGGAAACGATCCGCGGCCAGTCGGAACTCAGCACGAAAGCCTCCAAGGGCGACGGTCTGGATAAAGATTACCTGTTCGGATGGAGTTACGGCGTTTGCGAATCGATGACACTGCTGGTGCCGCACGCGGCCGGCGGCGGCGGCAATGAATCGTATCGAAACACGGAATTGTACAAAACGCTGGTGCGTAAATACAGCCAGCAAATGTCGCCCCAACAGGCGGCGCAGCAAACGGGCGGCCTGATGTATGCCGGCGACCAGCCCTTCGTGGGCACCGCCATTTATTTCGGCGCGATCGTTTGTTTTCTGTTCTTTCTCGGCGCTTTCCTGGTGCCGGGTACTGCAAAATGGTGGATGCTTGGCGGCGGCTTATTCATGGTATCGCTGGCCTGGGGTAAAAACTTTTTCCTCAATGACATATGGTACGATACGCTGCCGATGTTCAATAAATTCCGCGCCGTTTCGATGGCGCTGGGCATGGGACAATTGTGTTTTGCGGCGCTGGCCGCGCTCGGGCTGCAAAAACTCTGCGATCCGGACATTGCCCTTGACCGCAAAAAACGGGCACTGAGCATCGCCACCGGAGCGAGCGTACTGCTGGCACTGCTGGCATTCGTATGTGCGCCGGATGCAGGACCCAACGACGCTGCCCTGGCACAAAATCCCGATCTGTTGAGCGCCTTGAAAAGCGACCGCGCTTCGCTGCTGCGGAGCGACGTGTTCCGCTCGCTGGGCTTTATTCTTGCTGCGGCAGGCCTGATCTGGCTGTATTTACAAGGTAAAATGAAAGCGGGCGTGACGGTGCTTTCCGTCGCAGCTTTATCGCTGGCCGACCACTGGATGGTGTGTACCCGCACGATTTCTTCCGATAAATACGAAAGCAAACGCGCTGCAACGGCTCCGCCGCAACCCGAAGCGTTCGACCTGCAAATTCAGAAAGACCCCGATCCCGACTACCGGGTGCTCGACCTGTCGCGGGGCGGCATTCCTTTTAATGCCACGACATCGTATTTTCACAAAAGTCTGAGCGGTTACCATGCCGCTAAACTGCAACGTTATCAGGAGGTTGTGGACACTTTCCTGGGCAAAGACCTGAGCAGCAACCTGCACATCGTGGGTATGCTCAACGGCAAATACATCATTACGCAGAAAGGCGAGGTGGTTCCCAACCCGGAAGTGTGCGGCAATGCCTGGTTTGTAAAACATTTCGACATTGTCCCGACCGCCGAAGCCGAAATGAACGCCCTGCACCGCCTCAATCCGAAAGACAGCGCTGTCATTCAGCAGTCGTTCGCAACCCCCTTGCAAGGACTTCAGATTCAAACGGACAGCGCCAACTTTATCCGACTGAGCCATTACCACCCCGACAAAATGGAGTATGAATATTCGGCAAAAACGGAACAACTCGCCGTTTTCTCCGAAATTTATTACCCCGCGGATAAAGGCTGGAAATGCTACCTGAACGGGCAGCCTGCTCCCGATTTTATCAAGGCCAATTACCTGCTGCGCGCCATGCGCCTGCCGGCCGGTCAGAATATGAAACTGGAAATGCGCTTCGAGCCGCGCTCGTTCTACCTGGGCGAAAAAATCGCCATGGGCGCTTCCTTCATTGCCCTGCTGCTGTTTTTCGGCGGTTTGTACTGGTTGTTCCGCAACGGATCGATGGAAGATCCGAACCGCCTGGCCGAGAATGAACCGCCGGCGCCGGCGAAGCCGGTAGCGCCTGTGAAATCAGTAAAAAAGAAGTAAGAGGCGGTTTTTGAATCAGGATTTTAAGGATAAAAAAAGGATTAGAAGGATGCCGCTCGCGATCGAGCGCAATTCTTCTAATCCTTTTTTAATTCTTACAATTCAGGTTCAAAAACCTTACTACCTGAAATACATCAAAATTGCCCCGAACGCCGTGATCAGCAGTATCAGCACAGTAGCCATGCGAATGGAATACCGCATATGCCGGATAAAACCTTCGATCTCGTTTTTGAATTGCGGATAACGCGGTAGTACTTCCGCTTCCAGTCTCTTGCGGTTAAAAATATGCGCCGCACCGAACTGCACCTTATTGCGCACCAGTACGCCGTACAGTTTCATCACTTTCGCCCGGAAATACAGGTTGACGAACAACATGGCCACAAACAGGCCGATGACAATGGAAATAAGCAGAGTAAACATGCCGCAAAGATAAAGTGCGTGTTTGGTTTTTGGTGTGTAGTGTTTGGGGGGCATTGCTTCCGGCGTAAATTATTTCCCGAACCGAGGGCAATGTGCCCCAAACACCAAACACGAAAAACCAGACACTTATTTGCGTTTTTTCTTCTTGTAATTCTCCAGCACGAATGAGCCCAGGCCTGCCAGGGAAGAATAAAACGCCTTGCCTTTATTCGTTTCCGTAAATGCCTCCACGAACCGAACGAGATAGGGATCGCGGGCGATCATGAAAGTGGTGATCGGCACGTCCAGTTTTTTGCAGCGCATAGCCAGGTTCAGGCAGCGGTTGACAATCTTGCGGTCGAGGCCGAACGAGTTTTTGTAATAGTTCTTCCCGATTTTCAGGCAGGTAGGTTTGCCATCGGTGATCATGAAAATCTGCTTGTTGGGGTTGCGGCGCTTTTTCAGAATGTCGAGCGCCAGTTCCAGACCGGCTACCGTATTCGTATGATACTCACCGACTTGCAGGTATGGAACGTCCTTCAGTTCGATGGGCCAGGCATCGTCGCCGAATACCAGAATATCTAAAGTATCCTTCGGATAACGCGTTTGAATGAACTCTGCCAGCGCCAGCGCTACCTTTTTTGCAGGTGTAATACGGTCTTCGCCGTACAGGATCATGGAGTGCGAGATGTCGATCATGAGTACCGACGACATCTGGCTCTGGAAATACGTTTCGTGCACTTCCAGGTCTTCCTGCGTCATATTAAACTCCTCGATGCCGTGGTTGATATAGGCATTGCGCAGGGAATTGGTAACGGCCAGATTTTCGAGGCTGTCGCCGAAT
>JAKQJD010000535.1 GCA_029561355.1 Bacteroidota bacterium
GCCCGGCAGATTTGACCCTGGACACCGAACCCGATACCTGCGGCGCATTCCCGACCTGGACAGCGCCGGTGGCTACGGACGATTGTGATCTGGACGGTGTAGATATCTTCTCCGACATAGAACCGGGTACTTTTTTCCCGACGGGTACCACTACGGTGACGTATTCGGCAGTAGACAACGCAGGCAATGTGACCACATGTAGTTTCAATGTCACGGTTTCGGAAAACATTCCGCCGGTCATTACCGGCTGTCCCGATAACATCATGATCGAACTGCCTTCTGATAAATGCGATTCCCTTGTTACCTGGGATCCTCCAACGGCTGAGGACAACTGTGGTGCAGTAACGATCATTTCGGACCTGGACCCCGGTGTTTTCCCGGCAGGTACGACCACCGTAACTTACACTGTTCTGGACGATGCCGGCAATTCCTCGATCTGCACATTCAATGTGGTACTGATCGACCTCGTGCCGCCGGTATTTACCAGTTGCCCGCAGGACGTGACCGTCAGTACCGAAAGCCCTTGCGGCTTCGCGGTGGAATGGATTTTCCCGACGGCAACAGACAACTGCTCCGTACCGCAATTCGAATCGTCGTTCATGCCAGGAGATACCTTCTCCGTAGGAACGACTACCCTGGTGATCCGCGCATTCGATGCCAGCAACAACTACGATACCTGTACTTTTAAAATTACGGTAAACGGGCCGTTCAAACGGTTTGAACAGATTCCTCTCAATATTGATCTGGCGGGTTGCGACTCAGTAGCCACCTGGACGCCTCCGATTGCAGTCGGTTTCTGCGACCTGGATACCCTGTATTCCAATTACCAGCCGGGCGACACCTTCCCGATCGGCGTGACAACCGTTCAGTATACGGCTGTCGACAACGACGGATTTTCTACCACGGCAACCTTCACGGTAACGGTAACGGCAGGGCTTCCTCCGCTGATAACCTGCCCTACGAGCGAAATAGTGGTCGATGCTGCCGGCGGTATTTACACCAATCCGGGCGATTTCATTTCCAGCGCGACCGCAGGACCGAACTGTTCGGCTGCCATCCTGAATTTCGGAACACCCACGGCCATCGATGACTGCGGCATACCTACGGTGCAACAGATAGACGGTTTGCTTACAGGCGCTTCTTTCCCGGTTGGGCGAGACACACTGGTATTTACCGCTACCGATGGATCGGGCAGCAGCGCGCAGTGTTCGGTGATCATCGAAGTATTGCCGATCCGGCCGCTCGACCCGACCGCCGATCCGAATCCGGGTTGCGCAGGCGACATGGTAGTGCTGACGGTTCCGACAATTGCCGGCGCAACGTATTCCTGGACCGGCCCGCAGGGATTCACCGCTTCGACCAGCCAGGTGACCATTCAGCAACTGACACCCGCAAATGCAGGCAACTACATCGTGACGGCCAATATCAACGGATGTATCACGCCTGCCGATACCGTACTGGTGCAACTGGCTATTCAGCCAAATGCGGTAGATGACACCGGTTTTAGCATCGATCCGAATACGCTGGATACCTTCAATATTCTGCTCAACGACGTACTGATTCCTGCCGGCGATTTTGTGATTACGGAAGTGAGCCCCCTGAACGGCGTGACCAATCTGGGCAACGGCTTGTTCTCCTACCAGGCCGGCCCCGACCCGGGCAGCGCTTCGTTCTTCTACGAAGTGTGTTCCCAGTCGTGCCCGCTGCTGTGCGATATGGCAACGGTAACCATCAGAATTGACGATATAGGATGCACATTCATTCCGAACATTTTCACTCCAAACGGCGACGAAGTGAACGACTGGCTCGTAATCAAGTGTCTGGATTCGGGCTTTTTCAACGAAAACTCGCTCGTGGTGTACAACCAGTGGGGTGACAAAGTATACGAAGCATCGCCTTATTCCAATGACCCCGACAAGGCATGGCGCGGTACGCTGGATGGCGAGGCCGGTAAAGACCTGCCCGACGGCGTGTACTTCTACGTGTTCAAACCCGGTCCGAACGAAGCGACCGCAAAGGGTTTCATTGAAATTTTCCGTTAAATCACCCCGAACCGGGTCGGCGCAGCACGACTCACCGACCCGGTTTTATAAAAATATTGCGTCATGAAAAAACTTGTATTTTCATTCGCGTTGCTCTTGTCCGCAGCGGCCTTGTTCGGGCAGCAGGAGCATCAGTACACGCAGTTTATGTACAACAAACTGCTGCTGAACCCTGCCTATGCAGGCGCCCGCGGTGTACCGTCGGTAACGGCGATTTACCGCAACCAGTGGATTGGATTCAAAGGTTCGCCGCAGTCGGCGCTGGCCAGTTTCAATTCGCCCTTCCTTTCCCCGCGTGTAGGCATCGGCGTCACGTTGTCGCACCAGTCGATCGGTTTGCAGCGCGACCTTCACATGTCGCTGGCTTATTCGTACGACCTGGTGGCGAGCGATGAATTTTCCATGCGTGTAGGCATCACGGCCTCCCTTCGCTCGCTGGGTATCGCATTCAGCGACGCACAGCCGAATGTAGGCGGCGACCCTTCGCTGGGCGACGAGAAGATCAACGATTTTTACGGCAACGTGGGTGCAGGATTGTACGGCACGGTTTCCGACCGCATGTACTTCGGCTTTTCCGTTCCGCGCATCTACTCCAATGCCATCGGATATGTCAACGGCAGCGCTACCCTGATCGCAAAGGAATATCAGCACTATTATGCCATGGCGGGTGGTATCATTCCAATTGCAGACGATATCAACCTGATGCCGGCTATTTTGCTGAAATATGTAAAAAACGCGCCCTTCGACGCCGATATCAATGTCAACCTTGATATCCGCAAGAAATTCACGGCAGGCCTCTCCTACCGCCTCGGCGGCGACGGCCCGGGTGAATCCATCGATTTGCTGGCATTCTGGCAGGCAACACCGCAGTTTGGAGTAGGCGCTTCCTACGATTTCGGGCTTTCCAGTCTTAAAGACTACAATGCCGGATCCATCGAACTCATGGTGCAGGCAGATCTGAAAAAACGCAGCAAAAAAATGTCCAACCCGCGCTTTTTCCTGTAAATTTTTCAAGTCCTCATTCCTTCTTTCCTGCGGGAGTGAGGACTTAAAAAATGTGCCCACCTCTTTTATTTAAAAATCCAATCTGAACCGGCTTCCGGTATATTTAAAAAACACGGGAACTATGAAAGCCCTACGAATAATTATCTTTTTACTCGCATCCTGCTACGCCGGCGGCGTTCTACACGCTCAAACCACCCCTGCTGCACCGCCGCTCATCACCGTTCAGGTGAAAAACGAGGAGGCTGTGAATACGGCGGGACTGGAATTCAGCCCCACTTTTTACGAAGACGGAATCGTTCTTATTTCTACCAATGCCAACGGCGTGGGGCTCAAAAAAGTAACGGACTCCGAACTGAAACTGCCCGCGTTGAGTATCCTGCGTTCGCGCCGCGATTCGACGGGCGCTCTTTCTGCGCCGGAAATTTTTTCCAAGGAGTTGTCTTCTATCGGCGCCCACGAAGGACCGGTATGTTTCGACCGCACCACGGAAACGGTTTATTTTTCCCGAAATGCGGTCATTGGTGGTAAAGACAAATTTGCAAAAGACAAGACCCAGAAAACGCGCATCTATTCCTCCAAAAAGGTGAACGGCGTGTGGAGCGAACCGGAGCCGCTGCCATTCAACAACAACGAATTCGACGATTTCCACCCGGCCATCAGCATCGACGGCGATAAACTGTTTTTCGCTTCCAACCGCCCCGGCAGCCTGGGCAGCACGGACATTTACGTGGCATACAAAGTGGGTGATTCCTGGAGCGAACCCGTCAACCTCGGCGCCGGCGTGAATACCAAAGGCCGCGAAGCATTTCCATTTATTCATGCCGACAACACGCTGTACTTCGCTTCCGATGCAACGGAAGGTGGTCAGGGCGGTTTCGACATGTATTACGCGCTGATGGAAAACAACCAGTGGACCAAACCCGTCAACCTCGGCAGCCCGTTCAATACCAGCGGCGACGACTTCGGTCTGATCGTCGACCTGAACAAGATCAACGGCTACTACTCTACCAACGGCAGCGGTGGAAAAGGTGGCGACGAGATTTTCAGTTTCCATACCGAAAACGGCAACCTCGACGACTATCTGCTTCAGAATCAACGTGTTCCGGACCGCAACCTCGATATTAAAGTGGTGGTTACCGACAAGGCTTCCGGCGCTGCCATCAGCGACGCCGACGCGCAGGTGCTGAATTACGACGCCAACAACGTGATCGGCCGCGACGAAGCCGGCAACCTGATCACCATCCAGAACGTGAACGGCCAGGACGTGATCAAATCCATGGCGCCCGACAAAGGCATCAATGGCGTGACTGACGGCAAAGGACGTTTCTCCACGGAAGTAAAACCGGGCAACTACGTCATCATCGTTTCCAAAAAAGGTTACCAGACCAAGCAGATCCGCCTGAGCATTTCCAAACCCGGCAACGAAGTAGCGCTGCAACTGGAGCGCAGCTCCAACGCCGCGCCCGGAAAAGTGCAGTGGACGCCCTCGGCATTCAACTACGTCACCAACGCGCCGCTTTCGGGCGCCATGTTTGTCCTGACCGACGAAAACGGAAAACAGGACACCGTAGTAGCAGACGCCAACGGGATGGTCGATTATTACCTGGATACCAATAAAAAGTACAAGGTTGACCTGTATCAGGCGGGCCGTATTATCGGCAGCACCGAAGTGGATACGCACGGCGCAGTGCCGGGCCAGCCGCTGATGCAAAACATTTCCGTTGCCCCGCTGCTCCCGGGCACGATTGTCGAACTGCCTAACATCTACTACAATTTCAACGACGCTACCCTGCGCCCCGACGGCAGAAAAGACCTGGATCTGGTCGTTTCACTCATGCGCCAGCAACCTTCCATTACGGTGGAACTCGCCAGCCACACGGACTGCCGCGGCAACGGCACCTACAACCAGCAACTCAGTCAGCGCCGCGCCGATGGCGTGGTCGAATACATGGTGAGCCGCGGTGTGGAACGGGAACGCCTGAAACCGGTAGGTTACGGCGAAAGCGAACCGCGCAATATCTGCCAGGACGGCGTCAACTGCACCGAGCAGGAGCACGCCCGCAACCGCCGTACGGAAGTACGTATCCTCACCGGCATGCAGGGCGCATCCATGATTTACGTCAACGGGCAAATGAACAGCCCGCAGCCCATCGACCCGACAGTGGCTGCTCCCAATAAGGTAAAACATACTAATACCGCTCCGCACGGTTCCGTTACGGTTACGGACGCCCAGCGCGACTCCTACTACGTCATCGCCGGTTCATTCCTCATGGAAAACCGCGCTCACAACCAGTTGGCTACCCTGCAGGCCGCCGGCTACAACACCGCAGAAATTGTGCGTTTCCCGAACTCTTCTTTCTTCTCCGTCTGCGTGGGCCGTTTCAACGCCCGCCGCGAAGCGGATACCCTGAAGCGTCAACTGGAAAGCGCGAATATTGATGCGTTTGTACGAGCGGTACAATAGAAGTGCGAAGTGCGAAGTCTTCAGTGCGAAGTCATTTGAGATCTGTTGTCAGGAAAATGTTCTTCTTTTTCCTGACAACAGATCTCAAATGACTTCGCACTGAAGACTTCGCACTTCGCACTTATCTGACTTCGCACTTCGCACTTATCTGACTTCGCACTGACGACTTCGCACTTCGTACTTATTTTGTACCTTTGCCGCCCTCAACAAAAAGGATATAGTGTTATGGCTATCATGATCACAGACGAGTGTATAAACTGTGGCGCCTGCGAACCGGAATGCCCCAACAACGCCATCTATGAAGGCGGTGTGGAATGGGCGATTTCTGATGGAAATACCGTCAAGGGAGAATACCAGTTGGAAGATGGGACAGTAGTGGCGGTGGACAGAAAAAACAGCCCCGTTTCGAATGATTTTTACTACATCGTACCCGATAAATGCACGGAATGCGTCGGTTTTCACGAAGAACCGCAATGTGCGGCCGTTTGTCCGGTAGACTGTTGCGTGCCCGATCCGGAACGTGTGGAGTCGAATGATGAACTGCTGGACCGCAAGGCGCGGCTTCATTTGTAGACTGGACACGAGACAACCCCGGAATTGATTTTCGAGACTTATTTGCCGCTCGTATTTTATCAGGCTGAAACTGAACCGAGTCGCTCCGGCTGTCGTTGTGCGTTTCCGCCAATGACAAATTACTACCTGCGCATGGCCAATCGATAGCAATGCCTGCTCCAATAAGGGGCGGGCATTGCCATTTTTAAGTCATAATGCGCTCCGGAATTTTTATCGCTTCTAAATAGGGTAAAAACTCACATCTTTCCCGAACGATAATTTGGTACTGCGGTTTGTCTCTGTAGTTTTGTTCCGCCAAAAAAGCAGCACAACGGTGTCAAATTGCATATTGTTCTGTTTCTTTGCGCGGTAGCGCCGGAAGGCGCCATCAAACAAAACAAGAACCTTACAATCTTACCATTTTTCGATGAGTTGGTTTAGCAAATTTCTCTCGTCTTCCATCGGTCAAAAAGTCATCATGTCCCTCACGGGTATTTTCCTGATGCTTTTTCTGATCGTTCACCTGCTCGGCAATTTTCAATTATTAAAAGACGACGGCGGGGAAGCATTCAACACGTACGCGTTCTTCATGACGCACAATCCGTTGATCAAGATCATTTCCTATTCCCTGTATGCCTTTATTTTGTGGCATGCAGTCCAGGGAATCCGCCTGTGGCAGAATAACAAAGCCGCGCGTGGCAATATCAAATATGCCGTTGCACATGCCCGCCCGGGCGAGCGCAATGCCCGCAATATGGCGTGGTTCGGCATTGTCATTTTCGTTTTCATTATCCTGCACATGTGGCAGTTCTGGCTCCAGATGAAAATGGGCGTTTTGCCGCCTGTTGAAGTGGAAGCATACGACCACCCGGTAACGAACCTGTACATTCCGGTTGCCGAAGCGTTCCAAAACCTGGGATACGTCATTTTTTATGTGATTTGTATGGTCGTGATCGGTCTGCACCTCTGGCACGGCTTCTGGTCGTCCTTCCAGACGCTGGGCATCAACCACCCGCGTTACACGCCGCTGATCACTGTAGTGGGCTACATCTACGCTGTCGGTGTCCCGCTCGGCTTTGCCATCATTCCGGTGTGGATGTACCTCATGGGCTAAATGCAGCATTTCTGCATAACCAATTGACTGTCAAAAACATATCATAAGAACTCCGGTTCTTTTTCATTACAATATCCTTGACTTAAACATATGGCAACCGCGATCGATTCCAAAATCCCTGCCGGCAATATCACTGAAAAGTGGGAGTCCTACAAAGGCCACGTGCCCCTCGTAGCCCCCAACAACAAACGCCGGATCGACGTGATTATCGTGGGTTCGGGGCTTGCCGGCGCTTCTGCCGCCGCATCTCTGGGCGAACTGGGCTACAACGTGAAATGTTTCACGTTCCACGACAGCCCCCGCCGTGCACACTCTATCGCTGCACAGGGCGGTATCAATGCAGCCAAAAACTACCGCAACGACGGCGACTCCGTGTACCGGCTTTTTTACGATACCATTAAAGGTGGCGACTTCCGCGCCCGCGAAGCCAATGTGCATCGCCTGGCGGAGGTGTCCGGCGATATCATCGACCAGTGCGTAGCGCAGGGCGTACCGTTCGCCCGCGAATACGGCGGTCTGCTCGACAACCGTTCTTTCGGTGGCACGCAGGTATCCAGAACTTTTTACGCACGGGGACAAACGGGACAACAGTTGCTCATCGGCGCTTACCAGGCCCTCAGCCGCCAGGTAGCTCTCGGCACTGTGAAACTGTACAACCGCCACGAAATGCTCGATACGGTGGTAGTAGACGGCAAATGCCGCGGTATCATCGTACGTAACCTGCTCACCGGCGAACTGGAACGCCACGCCGCACACGCCGTCGTGCTTTGCACCGGCGGCTACGGCAACGTGTTCTACCTGAGCACCAACGCCATGATGTGCAATACGACCGCAACCTGGCGGGCACACCGCCGCGGCGCTTTCTTCGGCAACCCGTGCTACACACAAATTCACCCGACCTGCATCCCGGTTTCCGGCGAATATCAGTCCAAACTGACCCTGATGTCGGAATCGCTGCGGAATGACGGCCGTTGCTGGGTACCGAAAAAAGCCGAAGACCGCCTGAAAGATCCACGCCAGATCCCGGAAGAAGACCGCGACTACTACCTCGAACGCCGCTACCCTGCTTTCGGCAATCTGGTACCGCGCGACATCGCCAGCCGGGCCGCCAAAGTGGCCTGTGATGAAGGCCTGGGCGTCGGTAAATCAGGCCTCGCCGTTTACCTCGACTTCGCGGATGCGATCAAACGCAAAGGCAAAGCCGCTGTTGAACTCGCTTACGGCAACCTGTTCGATATGTACGCCAAAATTACCGGCGAAAACCCGTACGAGACTCCAATGCGCATTTACCCGGCCGTTCACTATACCATGGGCGGTCTGTGGGTCGATTACGACCTGATGACCTCCGTTCCCGGCCTGTATGCATGCGGTGAAGCCAATTTCAGCGACCACGGCGCCAACCGCCTCGGCGCTTCAGCGCTCATGCAGGGCCTGGCCGACGGATACTTCGTTTTACCTTACACCATCGGTTCCTATTTATCGAAAGAAATCCGCACAGGCGCTATTTCGACCAACACACCGGAATTCGAACAGGTAGAAAAAGAGGTGCGCGAACGGATCAATCAATTAATGAACCTCGGCGGCAGCCAGAGCGTTGAAAGTTTCCACCGCCGCCTCGGCAAGATTATGTGGGATAAATGCGGCATGGCACGCAACGCGGAAGGCCTGAAACAGGCGATCCAGGAAATTCAGGCCCTGAAAGCCGAATTCTGGAAAGATGCGTTCGTACCCGGCAGCGCCAACGACTTCAACCCGGAACTGGAAAAAGCATGGCGCGTAGCCGATTTCATCGAACTCGGTGAACTCATGTGCCGCGACGCCCTGCACCGCAACGAATCCTGCGGCGGCCACTTCCGCGAAGAATATCAGACGGATAAAGGTGAAGCGGAACGCGACGACGTGAACTTCCAGTACGTAGCAGCCTGGGAATGGGGCGGCAACGGAGAACCTGTGTTGCACAAAGAGCCGCTGGTGTATGAGGAGATTGAGGTGGTGCAGCGCTCGTATGAATAGTGAGTTAGTATGGCAAATGGAAACCTGCTGATTGACAATTGTTCTGATATAGAACTCAAAAAATAGAAAACGAACCGCATCATTGCTATGAAAAAAACAACTGGGTGGGTTCTGGGTTTGATGCTGGGTTTAAGCGCTGCACACGCACAAACCACGATTCGTGTACAAAATCCCTCTTTCGAGTGGGATGTAGCCATGGCCGGAACAGCGCCCGGTGGATGGATAGACCTGGGATCGGATAATGAGACCCCGCCCGATATTCAGCCCGGCTGGTTTGGCGTGAAAATGGAGGCCCAGGAAGGCAAAAATTTTATAGGGATGGTGGTGCGCGACAACAATACGTGGGAGGGCATCGGGCAAAAACTGAATGGCTGGTTGAAAGAAGATTCAACGTATACCTTCAGTGTATGGCTCGCGCGGTCGAATGTGTATAGATCCGTATCGCGGATGACCGGAGCGGAAATCAATTACAACGCGCCGACGATCCTGAAAATCTGGGGCGTGAATACGAGGACGAACGAAGAAGAATTACTGGCGGAAAGCGCCGCGATCAGTCACTCCATGTGGACGCGCTACACTTTTACGCTGCAACCGGTCAAATCGGATTACGACGAGATCGACCTGATGGCATATTACGCGCCGGGAAGCGAAGGCAAAAACGGCAACCTGTTGATAGACAACTGCTCGGCTATAGAGGCTGAAAAGAAATAAATATCGGACGTGTTTGTTTATGTGTTTCATGTTTAGTGAGCGTTAGCCGCATCCTAAACACTAAACACAAAAAACCAGACACGCCCATAACATCACTCACAATCAACTCATCTCACGCAAGATGAAACTGAATCTGAAAATCTGGCGCCAGGGCGGCAAATACAAAGGAGAATTTGTCAATTACCCCAATCTGGAGGTAAATCCCGACATGTCATTTCTTGAAATGCTGGACGTTTTGAACGAAGAACTCGTATCGAAACGCGAGGAACCCGTCGCTTTCGAACACGACTGCCGGGAAGGCATCTGCGGCACCTGCTCGCTGGTGATCGACGGACAGGCGCACGGCCCGATGAAAGGCACTACTACCTGCCAGGTGCACATGCGCCACTACCACGAAGGTGAAACCATCGTGATCGAGCCGTTCCGCGCCCAGTCGTTCCCGGTCATCAAGGACCTCGTTGTCGACCGCTCGGCATTCGACCGCATCATACAGTCCGGCGGCTACGTCAGCGTCAATACGGGTCAGGCCCAGGACGCCAACGCTATTCCAATTGAAAAGGAACAGGCTTCCCATTCGTTCGACGCTGCCGCATGTATCGGTTGCGGCGCCTGCGTAGCAGCCTGCCCCAATTCTTCGGCTATGTTGTTCACCTCCGCCAAGGTGTCGCACCTGGCTTTATTGCCGCAGGGTCTGGTAGAACACCAGAAACGTGTTCTGGCCATGGTGGCACAAATGGACAAAGAAGGTTTCGGCAAATGCTCCAACGTAACGGCCTGCGAAGCGGAATGCCCGAAAGAAATTTCCGTGGAAAATATCGCCCGCATGAACCGGGAATATATGGGAGCAGTGTTTGCTTCGGATAAGAAAATGGTTTGAGGCCTAGTTATTTAAGATTACATGATTACATGATTTAAGATTTTAGAAGGAGGGCATCTCGTTGAAATCTTAAATCATGTAATCATGTAATCTTAAATCTTAAATCATCCCCCCCTCACCAACACCCTCATGGAGACTCCACCCACCCGGCCGGCCCTGCTTGCAACCCTCAGAAAATCGCTGGGATTTCTGGGTATTGCCTTTTTGGTACGCTGGACGCTCCTTCTTTTTCTTGCATACTGGCTCTGGTGCAACTGGCACGACGATTTGCCCATCGAGCAGGTGGCGCAGCAATATGCGTTGCCCGATTCGCGCTACATCCATATCGACGACATGGACGTGCATTGCCGCATCAGCGGGAAAGGAGACCCCATTTTGTTGCTCCACGATGCGCAGAGTTCGCTCCGCACCTGGGATGGCTGGACGGCCGCACTTTCCGATAAATACCAGGTCATCAGCATCGACCTGCCGGGGTTCGGCCTCACCGGTCCGCATCCGCGCGGCAGTTACAGCGCTTTTATGTACGCCAGTTTTCTGGACAGCGTTGCCGGCCACCTCAACCTGAAAAAATTTCACCTGGCCGGTAACGGTCTCGGCGCACAAATCGCCTGGCATTACGCTTCGGAGTCCACCTCCGGGAAAGTTGACAAACTCATTCTCATCGCGGCGCCCGGTTTCGAGGAAAAAAAATCTTCCATCGTCAATTTCCTGGCACGTACACCCGTCGTGAACCGGGCACTCTGGAAAATCACGCCGCGTGCTTTTATTGAAATCATGCTGGAAGACGTGTACGCCGACGATGCCCTGGTGACCGACAGCCTGATTCAACGCCATTTCGACCTGTTGCTGCGCGCCGGAAACCGGAAAGCATTTTCGGACCGGGCATCCGTGAGCGACAACCGTCCGCCCGCCGAAGTAGTGGAAAAAATCAATGTACCCACCCTCATCCTCTGGGGCGCGGAAGACACGCGTATTTCACCTGAAAACGCGTACAAGTTCCACCATACTATTCGGGGCGCTGCACTCAAAATTTACAGAAATACGGGCCACTGGCCGCAGGAAGAGAATCCGGTGCAGACGGCGGGGGATGTCCGGGCGTTTCTGGAAGGGAA
>JAKQJD010000554.1 GCA_029561355.1 Bacteroidota bacterium
AAAAAAGGCCCGGCGGTTACCCTGCCGGACCTCAATATCCAAATTAATTGCGATGCTTTATTTCACTACAATTTTTCCCGAAACTGCCGCGCCGCGCGCCGCGTAAATGCGGAAGAAATAAACGCCTGCAGGCAGCACACCTCTTTCCAGTCGGAACGTTTTTTCTGAAAAATCACCGGAACGAACCGGTTTTCCGGTCGCGTCGGTCATTTCAAAACGCCTGCCAGCCTGCGTTTCCGGCAGTTCGAAAAACACCGTTTCTACAGCCGGATTCGGATATACTTTTAAGACGCCGAAACCATTGTCCGGGTTGGTTACGGCCGATACTTCTATAAAATTTTCATTGACGGTGTGCCAGGTCTGGTTCGTAATCACCGGTTCGTTCAAATCGAAATAGATCGCTGCGGCGTTGGGAATGACCGTTCCCAGCGGATTATCGACCTGCTGCTGCACGCGGAACTGCACAAACCCGTGCGAAGCCGCTTCATTGGTGTTGCTGTCGGGCAGCAGGATGTTGTCGAAGCGGAAACGCAGCACGTTTCCATCCAGAATATCGAAATCGTAGTTGTGGCTGGAAGCGCCGGATCGCACCGTGGCCGGATTCAGGTATTGCGACAAGGTATCCAGCACCACGACCGTGTAAGCCACATCCGTACCCGTATTTTGAAAACGGATCTGGTATTCGATATCCGTATTGCGGTTGATAAAATGCTCGTCGCCGTAGCCTGTAGGCAAACCCTGTTTGTCGTTCGGATCGAAGGACGAGACATTTTGGGTGCAATCTGTCGCGCTGAACGGGTCGGCGT
Organism: Bacteroidota bacterium; assembly: GCA_029561355.1. Lineage (GTDB taxonomy): Bacteria > Bacteroidota > Bacteroidia > Chitinophagales > Saprospiraceae > M3007. Next base: position 807 of record JAKQJD010000554.1, read on the forward strand.
CGTCCACGGTGAATACGTTGACCAGGCCGGTCGAATTCAGCCCGTCGCAGCCTTCCACGGTGGCCGATACCACGCCGCCCCAGGGGTGGCCGGGCTCCTGCGGCGTTTCCATACGCCAGGTAGCGCCTTCGGAAGCAAAAACGGCTTCCATGGAATTCCCAATACCAAGTTGATAAGGCAGATTTCTTGCCATGATCAGGTCTTCCGTTACTACGTAATCCAGTTGTTGTGCCATCGCCCCGGTGCCTACATTGGTGATTTGCAGGCGAACGGAATCGCCATCGCATTGGCCCGTCACAAGCAGTTCGGCGCCCGACCAGGCTTGCTGGGGCGGACAGTCGGCTGCCGGGAAAATCGTGGCTTCCGTGCAGTGGGTCAATCCATTCGGCGCGCCGCAACTCAGCACGTAATGGATTTTAAATTGCCCGTATGCGCCCGGCGCCAGGGTGCCCGTTTGAAAACGGTAGAAATTCGCGCCCTGAAGCGTGTGTGGCTGGTTGGAAAAAGAGAATTGCACATACGGATCCAGCAGCACGTCGATGTAAGTGCCCGCAACCGCCTGGGTGCTGTAATTGTAATAATTTACCGAGTAATACCCGCTAAAACATGGCCGCATGTAGGAGGCTGCCAGATCGACGCCCAGCAGGGCGCAGTCGGCGTTGAGTTGTGCGGGGATGTTTTGTGTCTGCGGCCCTGTTTGGTTGACTTGCAACTCGTACACCGAAGAGCACGTTCCGGCATAATTGAATGGCACGTCGAGGCTGACTTCCACGGTGGTGTCATTGGGACAAACCTGTAGAATGAACTGTCCATTTACATCCGTCAAGGCTTCGTACGGGCTATTGCTGGGCTGCCCAATGGCTTTCACCTTCCAGCCTGCCAGCGGTGTTTCGCTGCCGTCGAACGTGCAATCCTGCTGCGTATCCAGAAAAACGGTGCCCGTAACCGGGTAACTGTTGACGATCGTTTGCACGTAACTGTACGACCAGCCGCGTCTGACCAGCGGACGAACCGCACTGTTGTTTTCATACAGCCACACGCTGTCGCCGATGACAATAATATCGTACGCATCTCCTGCAATGCCGTCATTGTCGGTGTCGAGTACCGGCAGCACCACCGCGTTTCCGTTCGGGGGTGTAAAAAGCCAGTCTACCAGCCCCCAGGTGCGTTCAATTTTGGCAGGCACGCTGCATGGGCTGTCGAATACCTGGTTTGAAAAAGTAACTTCGGTGGAAGTGCCTTCCGACGACATCACTTCCGGGGTCTCTCCCGGTGTGGCCCAGGCGGGTATGTGCGCGGTGAACGTATTGACGATATCGATGTACTGAATCGTTTCGTCACTCACATTACCCGCGGCATCCTGCGCAAAAAAACTGCGTATAATCTGGTCAGGCTGAATGACATACGTTTCCGAAAAAAGACTGTTTCCATTGCTGCAGTTGTCCCAATGGGTGCCAACGCCTAAAGCGGCATAGATGTCGGGGAATTCGGCGGGCACGTTGGCAAAATCGAGGTTCAGCGCGGCAAAAGCGGTGGCGGTAAAGGTCAGGTCAGGCGGCGGTGTCACGAGCGGCGGCAGTACGTCCGGACTACATTGTGCGGGTGTTGTGGTGAGCGACACACTGCACCGGCTCCAGTTGTCCGACTGGTCGCCGACCCATAAAAATACCGGACTGTCGTTGACAATCCCCGACACATCCACGTATGTGGCAGCGGGCGGCTCGGTACCGTCTTCCGTCGTGACGCGGAAGCGCAAACCCTCCGGTTGCGTGCAGTTGTCGGTGCTGGCATCGTCGAGTTCGGTGGCGTAAATGCGGGCAATGCCGGGTCCCTGTGTATTGGTTTCAGCCGTCAGGGACACGATACAATTGGCTGTGGGAGGAACAGATTCGGGGTTACACGCGTCGACGAACGCATTTACGGTGATAACAGCCTGACAACCGTGTATGACATTGTTGAAATTCGGGACGAATACCTGGGCATAATACACGCCGGGTTGCGTCAGTGTTAAAAAGGGTAATTGTTCGGCGTCTATGGCAATTTCAAGTGAAATACCCGGGGTGGTGCAGGAATATGGGCCGCCTGCCAGAACGTCCTGTGGATAAACGGTCGCTGTTCCGGAAGGGGCCATCATAACCGTAACGGGATGACACACAGGAAGAATAATCTCCTGATAGGTAAAGCGAACTGTCGATGTACAACTGCTGCTATTACCCGCAAGGTCGGTTGCGGTGTAGGTTACAATTCTTGTCGGGTCCTGGGAGAAAAGATTGCCGGGCGGGGCATCGGAACTCCACACCACAGGGCCGCAATTGTCCGTCAATACAGGTTCGTCCAGTTCGATGACGGCCTGACACTGGGCATTGTCGGCGTACACGATATAATAGGGTCGGCATTGGATTTCGGGTGGTGTCACGTCGGGTGTGCACGACTCGGTGCCGGCGCCCACGATGCTGACGAACGACCAGCATTTTTCCCAGAAACCGTTCTCCGTTATAACAGCGCCGTATACTTCATGGGTGCCGGTGCCGGTGAAAGAAATGGAAGGTGTTGGGACGGAAGTGTCTGAATAGTCGGGTGACACGCCCGTTTGTGTACAACTATAAGGGCCGTATTCCAGAATATCATCCGGAAAAATGGTCGTTATGCCGGACGGGTCAACCGGCACGGTTACCCAACGGTCGCATACCGGCCTTGGAATACTGCCGGCCACCTTGACTGTCATCTGACAGGAAGCGGTGTTGCCGGCCGGGTCGGTAGCGGTATACAGCACCGTGGTAGTACCGGCCGGAAATACGTCGCCGGATTGCATCGAGCCGGTTATGGAAACCGTGCCGCAATTATCTGTAGCGACCACGTCGCCCCAGGTAACTGTTGCGGAACATTGACCGGGCGGCGCCAGCACCGCCGTATCTGCCGGGCAAAGGATCACCGGCCCGACGACATCGGGATTGCATTGTGCAGAAAGCCTGGATGCGCCCCAGAAGAACAACCCGCAAATCAGCAGCGCATACCGCAAACGGGAAAATAACAGGTGGAAAAATTTTTCTTTCATAAGATTCAAGTTCAATGGTATTGAAATACAGGATGCTTGCGTACACAAATTCACGTTACAAACATCCGGCAAACCCTTGCCTTCCCCAAAATCAAATTTATTCCAAAATTGAACGTATTTTTGCAGATAGTTAATTTAAGTATCTGATAATCAGGTTTTTAATTTATGTAAAATTGAATTGAAATGGAGAAAAGCCAACTTGGCCAACTCATTTTTTCTTTCTCCGCTGCGGAAAGAAAAGAAGTGCGGCGCTTTCTGGAGTCGCCTTTTTTTAATCAGCGCCGCGACGTGGTGCTGCTGTTCGACTGGTTTTGCGAACAGGAGCACTCGGAAAAAGCCGCTGCGAAACGGCATCTGTTCGGTGCGGACTCCGTTCCGGATCAGGAACTGCGCCTGCGTATGACCTATTTGCACCGGCTGCTGGAAAGATACATCGCCCAAAAAGAAATGGAAACCGACGAAACTACCGTGCGCCTGCACCTGCTCTGCGGCTACCGGAAACGCGGGCTGGAGCCGCAGTTCGAACGCACGCGGAAAAACCTGGAAAAAACGCTGGAAACCAACCCGCTCCGCGACGCGCATTACCACGAATCGCTGTTCGAACTGCACTGGGAAACGCATCAGCGGTCCTACGTGCTCGATCCCGCCGACCTCGATCACCTGCGCGCCGCCGCCGGCGCTGCCGATGTGGCGTACATCACCCTCAAACTGCGCCTGATTTGCCTGCTCACCGCGCACCGGATGTTGTACACCGGCGGGCAACAAAATGAATGGGAAGATCAGGTGGTGGACACGGCGGAAAAAAACTTCGCACAAACGCACCCGGCTGTCGGCGTTTACCTGCACTGCTACCGGATGATGCGTTTCCCCGAAAACGAGCAGCATTTCCAGCAGTTCAAACAATCGCTGCTGAATGACCGGGTCATTTTCTCCGGCGAAGAAATGCACGGTCTGTTCATCTGGGCCGCAAATTACTGCATCCGCCGCCTCAATGCAGGTGAAAAACGGTATTTTCAGGAAGTACTCGACCTGTACAAACCCGGCCTCGAAAGCGGCTATTTGCTCGAAAACGGCGTGCTGCCGCGCTACACTTACCACAATGTAGTGGCCGCCGGCCTGCATACCGGCGACCACGAGTGGGTGAACTACTTTATCCACTACTACAAAAATGCTCTGGAAAAACCTTACCGGGAAAGTGCCTTCAGTTTCAACCTGGCGCGACTGGAATTTGCCCGGAAAAACTACGGCGCAGTGCTCGATCTGCTTCAAAAAGCCAACTACCGCGACGTGCTCGTCAACCTCGCCACCAAAACCCTGCTGCTGAAAACCTACTACGCCCTCGACGAATTCGACCTCCTGGAATCGCACCTCGACGCTATGCACAACTACATTACCCGCAAACGCGTGATCGGGTACCACCGGGCCAACTACCTCAATATCATCCGTTATGCTTCGCGGCTCCTGTCGCTCAATTTTTCCAGCAAAGCGGAGGTGGAAAAACTGCGCGCTGCCGTGGCGGCGGAAGAGCATTTGTCGGAGAAGGAGTGGTTCCTGACTATGATTTTAATATGAAAAAACATTACCTCAATCTCATCCCTACATTTATTCCCACCTGCCAGAACTGCTCCACCACCGCACGACCTTGCGCCGTCCGCGGGATCACGTCAAACGTACCCGTGGGTTCGATAAAAAACACCCGTTTCCGCCACACCCGTTCGAAACCCACACCCGCCCGAATGCTCAGGGCGAAAGAGCGTCTGTAAATTGTCTGGAAAGGCGCCGCATCCGGCAATCCGTTGAGCCCCCGAATCGTTCCTTTTCTGTAAATGGAAATGCCCGGTTGTACGCCCGCAAAAGGTGTGACCGCACCCTGCCCGAGCGGAATCCTGTATTGAATATCAACAGGTAAATTAATGTAAATCAGTTTGTTGTAGTGCTTCACTTTTCGGTCGACCTGCATCAAGGCGCCGGGCAAATAACTCGTATCCACGCGGCCGTCAACGTAATAATTCAGCACCGTTTCGGGCTGATTGGCGACGATGGAAGACTTTTGCCAGCGAAACAAGGAATTGAATTGCAGGTATTGAACGCCCGCCCGTAACACAAAACGATTGTCCATCGGGAATTGCGCGAAAAAACCGGCTTGCACGGATTCGAGCAGATTTTCATTAGGGCGGGGAATACCGCTACCGCCGGGACCGTTGTGCAGGGTATTCCATATAGAAATACCGGCGTACGCACCTGCCTGCATGCGGCGTTTTGGAACCGCGTAAACAGGGGCAGGCAGCAGACTGAATTCATCGAGGTATAGCAATTCCAGTACTTGTGTATCCTGCTGCGATACCGGTTCGGGTGAAATATCCGGCAGCAGGAATGACTGTTTTGCTGCGGAATTTGTTGAAATTGAACCGGGAAGGTCGTTTTCTGAATGTAGAAAATCCTGCTGTACAAAAGAGGTGTCTTCCAGAAGTGACACAAGTTGAACGACGGGGTTGTTTGGGTTGGTTGGAGGTTGTACAGGGTGAAGTGGTGTGATCCTGTTGTTGTTGCCGGGCATGTTCTTGCCTTTTTGGGCATTTTGGCCGCCGGTTTTTTCTGCATTCCCTGGGTAAGCGACATTCGAATTCGACACATTCGAATGGGCCGGTTCCGCTTTCACAGCATCCGGCAGATTTGGATGTTTTATGTTTGCAACCGCCTGTGTAGATGCATTTTCAGCCTGTTGTACAGACGCCATGTCGGTGGAATGCAGCATTTCCTGACTGGCAATACCTTTTTCAGCAGCCATTGACGGACGATGTTTCAATACCGCCCAGCCGATACCGCCCAGCAGACAGATGCCGCCGAAAAACCACCAGAAAAACACAAACCTGCGTCGTTTCCGGGGTCGCACCTTTTCCCAGAGTGCATCCGTATCGAGCGGGGTTTCGTGCCCGTCGACGCGGTTTTTCAGGTTGTCTTCAAATTCTTGCCAGTTCATTGGATTGCATTTTTAATATTTTTTCCTGTAAAAGCCGGCGCGCGCGGCTCAGCAAAGAGCGCGAAGTGCCTGCGGGAATGTTCAAAGCCGCCGCAATTTCATCGTGTGAAAAATCGTCGAAGACCGCCATGTTGAACACTTCCCGGGCGCCGTCGGGCAGGGTATTCACCAGCGCCAGAATTTCCTCGAAACCCATTTTTGAAAAAATGTCGGCGGAAACGTCGATGTTTTCCGGCGGGAATTCGGTAGCCTTTTCCTGGCTGAAACGCATATTGCGGTAATGCATCAGGGCACAATTCACGGCAATTTTGCGCAGCCAACCGGGTAGAGAACCCCTCGAAGCATCGTAAGTATCTATTTTTTTAAACACCAGAATAAAGCACTCCTGTAAAATATCGTCCGCATCGGCGCTGTTGCGGGCATAGCGGCGGATGACCGACAAAAGAGTGGCCGCATAGCGCCGCACCAGCTCCTTTTGGGAGGCAGGCTGGCGGCGTATGCAGCCGGTAACAAGAGCAAATATGTC
>JAKQJD010000563.1 GCA_029561355.1 Bacteroidota bacterium
CCGGCGCCCAGCGGTACGTCGCCGCCAAAAACGACATTCAGGCCGCCGAAAACGAGCCCGTCTTTTCGTGCTTCACTGATGACCCCGAGCAGGTAATTGGCCCATTTGAAATGGTCTTGTAACACTGTTTCCGCACTGTCCGACTCAAAATATTCGTCCAGATCGAGTGCATAAAAAGCGAAACGCCCGTCTTCGCGTTTGCCTGCGGCCAGCCAGATGGCCTTGTCGATGGCTGCGGGCAATACGAAACCGGCATTGTAGTCGGTGTGTTCGCCGATGATGTTGATGCGGCCGGGAGCGCGGACTGTTATTTCAGGAGCAGCGGAAAAGCGGGAAAGGTAAATGGAGTTGACGGTAGAGGCATTCATGTAGTGCGATGTTATGTTGGAATTTGGGGGCGCTGATTTCGCGGATGGTGCAGATTAAAATTGATTTAATTGGTTGATTATCATGAATTTAAACCATTTTTAGCACACATGATTCCCACTCACAACTCACTCAAACACTTTCTTCGTCGGATCAATCACCAGCCACAACAGGCACGCTCCAAACAACATCAGGGCGATCAGATACAGCGGTGCGTTGTAGTTGCCACCCGTCATTTTTACAATATAGCCGAAAACGACGCCCAAAAATACGGCGCCCAGTTGACCAAACATGTTCATGGCGCCGGAAACTGTACCCGATTTATTTCCCCCGATATCGACACACACGGCGAACGACACAGGCAGTGTCAAATCCTTGAAACCCATGCCGAGTGAAAGAAAAATGGCTGCCGTAAAATTATCCTCGCTCATGGCAGCCAGCAGCACGACGATACTGGAAAGTCCCATGCCCACGATACCGACAATGCGCCGCCCGAATTTCAGTCCGAAGCGCCGCGAAAGCCAGTCGCTGGCAAAACCGCCGGTAAAACACCCCAGCGCGCCCAGAAAAAAAGGCAGCATGACGAACATTTTGCGGTCTTCCTGCGAAAAATGCCGCCCCTCTTCCAGGTAAGTGGACAGCCAGCCGGTGAAAAAATAGGCGCCCCACATGTACAAATGAAACATCCACATCAGCGCCCACATATTGCGGCTGCGCAGGAGTTGCCGCCATGGGATGTGGTGGCTGTGTTCCCTAAAGCGCCGGTTGGTTTCGATGTGTTGCAGTTCTTCCGGCGAAATACCCGGCATTTCATGTGGCAGGTCGCGAAACCACCGCCGCCACACCACCGCCCACACGACGCCCAGTCCGCCCAATACCCAAAAGGAAGTGCGCCAGCCGTATACCTGTGCCACACCCATGACAATTAAAGGAGCCAAAACGCCCCCGAGCCGTCCGGCGGCCCAGATAAAGGCCTGGGCGCCGCCCGTTTCACCTGCCGGAAACCAGCGCGATACCACGATGGAGGCATTGGGATAAGCGCCCGCTTCGCCTGCGCCAAACAAAAACCGGATCAGGATCAGGTGCATCCAACTGACTGCCGTGCCGGTGAGTGCCGTAAAAACGGACCACCACAACACCACGCGCGTCAGAATGCGGCGCGGCCCGAGCCGGTCGCCGAGCACACCCGTCGGCAGTTCAAACAAGGCATATGACAGTGCAAATGCGCTCAACACCCAGCCCCACATTTCCGTAGAGATGTTCAGGTCCTTTTTGATTTGTCCCGAAACCAGCGAAATACACACCCGGTCGAGGTATACGATCACCGAAAGAAAGAACAGCCCGGCGAGGACTCTGTGGCGCATCGGAAATTTCATTTGCAAGTGTAAGGACTTGTTCGGGTTAATTTTCAGAAAACCGCTTCCAGCACACGTACACAACGCCGGGCTTCCTATCTTACTGCCTTCTTTCATCGAACGAATTTTACACATGGCAACCAGCGTTATCGAGCAAAAACTGACGGCTTTGGGCCTGGAATTTCCAACCCTGCCGGCTTCCAAAGGCATTTACAAATCATGCGTCACACAGGGCAACCTGGTCTATGTTTCCGGCCACGTGTCGCTCAACACCGACGGCACATTCATTACCGGAAAACTGGGTAAAGACCTCGACGAGGAACAGGGCCAGGCGGCTGCCCGGCAATGCGGACTCGCCATGCTTGCTTCTTTGTCCAAACACCTCGGCAACCTCGATCACGTAAAAGGGGTTGTCAAACTGCTAGGTATGGTGAACGCCACGCCCGACTATGAAAAACACCCCGTCGTGATCAACGGATGCAGCGCATTGTTTGCCGAACTCTGGGGCGAAGAACATGGCATCGGCGTTCGCAGCGCCGTCGGCATGGGCTCTTTGCCCGGCAACGTAGCCGTGGAAATAGAAGGCATTTTCGAACTCGTCTGATATGGCATTCAACTATACCATCGACGACATCGACCGGCTGGACTCCCCGGCGCTGGTCATTTACCCGGAACTGGTCAGGCACAACATCGACCTTGCTATCCGGATGATCGGCGATGTGGATCGCCTGCGCCCGCATGTCAAAACCCACAAATCGGCTGAAGCAACCCGCCTCATGCTGGATGCGGGCATCCGGAAATTCAAATGCGCCACCATTGCCGAAGCAGAAATGCTCGGCATGTGCGGCGCCCCCGACGTGCTGCTGGCGTATCAGCCGGTAGGGCCGAAAGTGCAGCGTTTTATAGCGGTCATTGAAAAATGCCCGGCCACACAATTCTCCTGCCTCACCGACGACCTTTCCGCAGCACAGGCTATGGCTGCCGCCTTTGCCGAACGAAATCTGAAAGTGCCGGTTTATATCGATCTGAATATCGGGCAAAACAGAACAGGCATCACTCCTGAAGCGGCGTTCGATCTGTATGCTGCCTGCGCGGCTATGAACGGAATTCGCCCTGTTGGCCTGCAAGCCTACGACGGGCACATTCGCAGCACCGATCTGAAAGTGAGAAAAGCGGCCTGCAATGCGGCATTTGCCCGGGTAACTTCCTTGAAAGACGAACTTGTAGAAGCGGGTCATCCGGAACCGGTCATCGTGGCCGGCGGCTCGCCTACCTTCGCTATTCACGCCGCGCGGGAGCAGGTGGAATGCAGTCCGGGAACCTTTATTTACTGGGACAAGGGGTACAGCGATCTTTGCCCCGACCAACCTTTCAAACCCGCTGCGCTGCTTGTGACACGGGTGGTTTCCCTGCCGGATAGCAGTAAAATTTGCCTGGACCTGGGCCATAAATCAGTTGCTGCCGAAAATTCGATTGAGCACCGGGTGTTTTTTCCCGATGCTCCCGGCCTCAAACCAATCGGACAAAGCGAGGAACACCTGGTGATGGAAACCGAAACGGGGCATTCCTGGAAAGTTGGCGACGTTTTATACGGTTTGCCTTATCACATTTGCCCGACGGTAGCCCTGCACGAGCGGGCATTTACCATAGAAAATGGAAAAGTGACGGGCGAATGGCGGGCGGTAGCGCGGGATCGGAAAATTACGGTTTGAACAGGATTTGCCGGATTTTTAAATGATTGGAAGGATTTTCGGCTTTTGCTGTATTCCGGTATCCGTTCAAAACATGAACCATCTTTTAGTAAACCTTTGAGTACGATATCCTCCCGATCGTTTAAAATCCTTTCAATCCTGTTCAAAATACAACCCATGTTCCTCATCGACGCCCACCTCGACCTCAGCATGAATGCCATGGAATGGAACCGCGACCTGCGGCAGCCCATTCTTTCCATCAACGAACGCGAACAAGGTATGACCGACAAACCCGACCGGGGCAACGCGACGGTTTGTTTGCCGGAATTGCGCGAGGGAAATATCGGGCTGGTGGTGGCCACGCAAATTGCCCGCTACGTAGCCGCTGATAACCCACTGCCCGGATGGAACTCTCCCGAGCAGGCCTGGGCCCAGACGCAGGCCCAATTGGCCTGGTACCGCGCCATGGAGGCGGCCGGTGAAATGGTACAAATTACAGATTTACACACCCTGAAAGAGCACCTGGCACTTTGGAACGACGGCGCTTCCAATGCGCAAAAACCCGTCGGATACATCCTCAGCCTGGAAGGCGCCGATTCGCTGGTAAGTCTCGAACACCTCGAAATGGCCTGGAACTACGGGCTACGCGCGCTCGGCCCCGCCCACTACGGACCGGGCCGGTACGCCAATGGCACCGACGCGACCGGTAAAATGGGGCAAAACGGAGTGGATTTGCTGAAAAAAATGGAATCACTCGGCATAATCCTCGACGCCACACACCTGTGCGACGACGCTTTCTGGCAGGCTATGGAACATTTTAACGGCCACGTGTGGGCCAGTCATAACAACTGCCGGGCGCTGGTGCCGCACAACCGCCAGTTTTCAGACGAACAACTGAAAGAACTTATTCGCCGCGACGCCGTGATCGGCGCAGCCTTCGATGCCTGGATGATCGTGCCCGGATGGCAGCGGCAGGTGTCGACGCCAGAGAGCATGGATTGCAAAATGGACCGCGTAATCGACCACATCGACCACATTTGCCAACTGGCGGGAAATGCGCTGCACGCAGGCATCGGTTCCGACCTGGACGGCGCATTCGGTACCGAACAATGCCCTTACGACCTCAATACGATTTCGGATATGCAAAAAATGGGTCCGCTACTGGAAGCGCGCGGTTACACGGAAGAAGACGTGGAGAATATCCTGCACGGCAACTGGCTGCGGTTTTTGAGGAAAGCGTGGTGACTACACTGCGGTTTGCATGCGCCGAACAGTCACGGTAGCCAGCACGATAACGCTGATCACGAAAAATACGGCCAGGGCCAGTACGCTGTTCCGCATACCGCCGGTGATTTGTTCCACAAAGCCGAACACGAACGTTCCGACGACCGTGGATACCTTGTCCATCACATCGTAAAAACTGAAATAAGAGGCCGTATCGGGTGTGTTTTCCGGCAAAAACTTGGCGTATGTAGCCCGCGACAGCGATTGAATGCCACCCATGACCAATCCGACTGCTGAAGCCAGGAAGTAAAAATCGAGGCCTGTTTGCACGAAATAACCTACGATGCAAACACCTGTCCAGATGATCAGCATCAGCATGATGGAAAACTTGTTGCCTTTTTTCCCGGATAGTTTGGCGGATGCCCAGGCGCCGCCGATGGCCACCACCTGGAGAATCAAGACCAGCAGGATCAGTCCTGCCGAAGAGAATTTCAGTTCTTTTTCAGCGAACGTGGAAGCCAGGAACAGCACTGCCTGTACCCCCGCATTGTAACAAAAAAACGAAATCAGGAAAGCCACCGTATTGCGGTCCTGTTTCAGGGAATGCCAGGCTTTCATCAGTTCGTCATATCCCTTTCGCACCAGGTTCGTACCCGGCTGCCGGCTGATACGGTCTTCCGGAAGCCGGCGCAACGGGATTTGTGCAAATCCGATCCACCACAGCCCCACCATCACAAAAGCCGTAGGTACTGCACGGAGCCCGTCGGGAAACCCGAACCACTGGTATTTCATAATTACCAGCAGGTTGATCAGCAACAGAATAATGCTGCCGACAAAACCGTAACTGAAGCCCTTGGCGCTCACGTCGTCGTAGCGGTCCTCCGTCGCGATCAGCGGTAAAAAGGAATTGTAAAACACGATGCCGCCTGCAAAACCGATGGTAGCCAGAATGAACCCCAGTACGCCCACCCAAAGCGTACTCATACCCGTGAAAAATAAAAGCGAGATGCAGGCCAGGGCGCCCAGCGTGGTAAAAAACCGAAGAAACACTTTTTTTCGCCCGCCATAGTCGGCAATACCGGAAAGAATAGGCGACAGGATAGCGATCACCAGGTATGCCAGCGAAATACTCCAGGCGTATAAAGTGCTGTCCGACATTCGGAAACCAAGCACATTCACGGTATCGTTGGTCAGTTCCAGGAAATAGCCGGGAAAAATGGCTACCGTGATTACCAGGGCATAGGCGCTGTTGGCCCAGTCGAAAAATGCCCAGCCGTTGATGGTACGGGGGTTGTTTTTTGCGGCGGGCACTACAGTAGGTTCGATTGCTTCCACGAGGAGTGTTTTTATCTGGTTGCGGATTCAGGGCGGCGGGACCCGGTAAGTCATCCGATAACTTCGAGTCATCGGATGACTTGCCGGGTCCCGCCGCCCTGAATCCGCAAATCCTTTATTCGTGGTAATAGTACTGCGAAAATTTCTTTCCCGAAAATACTCTTTTACGCCGCAGGTTCAGATGTTTTCTTTCCGGCGTTCTTTGGCCAGTTCGATACCCGCAACTTCGAAGGCTTTTTTCAATTCTTCATACAGGAAGTGCAAGGTCTCTTCGTAGGTTTCTCCTTTGGTCCACACCGCGATTTGCACCTTCATGTCTTCCCTGTTCATGCCGCTGATCTGCACGGCAGCGGGGCCGAATCCGGAGTTGTACGGGCAACGGGCAGCCACTTCGTCGACGGTGGCGCGCAGCCATTCGAGTGGCGTTTTGCTATTCAGCAGCAGGCTCACTTCGGCCTGCACATCGGAACCGTCGGCAATGTTTTCAATCGGGCCTTCCATCATTTTTCCGTTGGGGATGATGATCTTTTTACCCGCAGAGGTCATCAAAACCGTACTGAATACTTGTATCTCGGCCACTTTTCCGGTTTTGTCGCTCACGGTGAGCAGGTCGCCCACACGAAACGGCCGGAACAACAGAATGAGTACGCCGCTGGCAAAATTCCCAAGGCTGCCCTGTAGTGCCAACCCGATGGAAAATGCCACCGCAGAAAAAACGGCAATAAAAGACGTCGTTTCAATGCCTATGGTACTGGCGACCATCAGGATCAAAATGGCTTTCATGCCGGTATCGCACAAAGAAGCAAAAAACGGCCGCAGGCTGGGATCCACTTTTTTCGTGCGCAAAAACATATCAAAACCGCGGGTCAGGCGTTTAATGACCCACAAGCCGATGATGATAAGGAGTATTGCGCTCACGGCTTTGGGACCGTATATCCAGCACAAATCTACAAGGCGGTCGAGGTACGATTTTTCTTCCAAGAGCGTTTCGGTACAGTTGATGACAAGAAAATTCCGGCTTTTGGCCGAAAACGTCGCAAAGTTGTTAAAAAGGTGGATTGGAAGTGTGAATTTTGCACCTGAAATTTCATCTAACCCCATAAGAGCATGTTGAGATTTTACTTGTTGGGCTACAGCCGAAAAATTTCATTTGTACCGGCGTTAAATTTCTCGCCGGATTACCCGTATCCGACTGCGAAATTTGCCTTGTTACGAAATGAATTTTTTCTGTCTTCGCCTCAACACTGAAATCTCAACATGCTCTAAGTACATTTACCAACCCACTCGTATTTTCCATAAATCACATTTTAATGCGAACATTGTTTTTGCCGGCGCTTATAGCCGCATTTTCCCTGTACACGGCCTGCACGCCCAAATCGGGCTCCAACATGGCCTCCACGCCCACTCCTGCCCAGGAACCTGCGGCTTGGGATACAATGGGTAAACCCGTAATAGGAGACGAAATTGCCGAAGAACCTGTAGAATACGCTTCCATGAACGAGGCGGAAGTGCGGCCCGAACCGGCTACCAACCCCGACACACTGGCGCCTTACAATCCGTCCCACACCTTCGAACACGATCTGATCCACACCAAAATCGAGATTTCGTTCGACTGGGCAAAAAAACGCGCCAATGGTACGGCTACGCTCACGCTGCGCCCCTGGTTTTATGCGACAGACCAACTGACGCTGGACGCAAAAAACTTCGATATCAAATCCGTTACGTTCGATGGTAAAACGGAGCAGTTGAAATACGATTACAACAATGCGCAACTGACCATTCATCTCGGTAAAACCTTCACGCGCAACGACGAATTCAAGGTGAAAATCCAGTACACCGCCAAACCCGACGAACGCGAAAGCATCGGCGGCAGCGCGGCCATTACCCAGGATAAAGGCCTGTATTTTATTAATGCCGACGGCGCCGACAAGGATAAACCGAAGCAGATCTGGACGCAGGGCGAAACGGAAAGCAATTCTTTCTGGTTTCCGACCATCGACAAACCCAATGAGCGCTGCACCCAGGAGATGTACATTACGGTGGAAGACAAGTACAAAACTTTGTCCAACGGCCTCATGCTGTCGTCCAAAAAGAACGCCGACGGCACGCGCACCGACTACTGGAAAATGGACAAACCCCACGCGCCTTACCTGTTCATGATGGCCATCGGCCAATATGCCGTGGTGAAAGACAAGTGGCGCGGTATCGACGTGGATTATTACGTGGAGCCTAAATACGAGCAGTATGCCCGCGACATTTACCCGTATACCACCGAAATGCTGGAATTCTTTTCCACCCGGCTCGGCTACGCATATGCATGGCCCAAGTTTTCGCAGGTGATCGTGCGCGACTACGTGAGCGGCGCAATGGAAAACACAACGGCGGTAATTTTTGGCGAGTACATTCAAAAAAACAAACGCGAACTGCTCGACGACCATATGACCAACGAAAAGGTCGTGGCGCACGAAATGTTCCACCACTGGTTCGGCGACCTGGTCACCACGGAAAGCTGGTCGAACCTGACGCTCAACGAAGGGTTCGCTAACTACTCCGAATACCTCTGGCTGGAGCACAAACACGGCAAAGACGAAGCCGATTTTCATGAAATGCAGGAACGCCAGGGCTACATATTTTCCGCAGCCGGCGGCGGCCACCCGCTCATTCATTTCGGTTACGAAGACCGCGAATCCATGTTCGATGCGCATTCCTACAACAAAGGCGGTGCTATCCTGCACATGCTGCGCAACCAGATCGGTGACGACGCATTTTTCACCGGCCTGCAGCGTTACCTGAAAAAGAACGAACTGAGCGACGTGGAAGCGCACGAACTCCGCATGGCATTCGAAGACGTGACCGGACAGGATCTCAACTGGTTTTTCAACCAGTGGTTTTTCAGCGCAGGCCACCCCAACCTTGATATTAATTACGGCTGGGATGAATCCACTAAAAAAGCCACTGTTTCCATTTCTCAAATTCAGGAAGGCGAAGGTGTGCCGCATGTATTCGATCTCCCGTTGAATGTCGATGTATATGATGCTGCGGGAAAGGTCACGCACCAGCGCATTCGCGTAACCAAACGCAACCAGACGTTTACGTTTGATGCACCAACCCGGCCTGCACTGATCAATACCGATGTGGAAAGAGCCCTGCTGGCTGTTAAACGGGATAACCATACGCCGGAAGAATGGGCGTTCATGTTCCGCAACGTGCCGCAGTTCCTCGCACGCTGGGAAGCCCTCGAAGCGCTGGAAGACGATAAAACGGCGCTTGGTACGCAGGTTTTTGAAGCCGCTCTGAAAGACGGTTTTTACGGTATCCGCCAGAAAGCCCTGCAACACGTCGACGTCACTAAACCGGCCGTGCTGGCTACTGTTGCGCAACTCGCCGAAAAAGACCCCGAACCGGGTGTAAAAGCGACGGCCCTGCAATTGCTGGGCGATAGCGGCGACCAGCAATACGTTCCCTTACTGCAAAAATCGCTGGGCAACGAACAACCGTACAGCGTTGTCAGCGCTGCACTGGCCGGACTGATCAAACTGGATCCCCAGGCTGCCATGGCTGCTTCCAAAACCTTGCAAAATGATGAAAGTGAAGCGATTATACCGGTTCTGACCGAGTTGTACGGCGCCAATCCCGACCGTGCCAACCTGCCTTTTTTCGAAGCAAAGATCAACAAGGTGGATTACATGGGCGCGTTTTCATTTTTTGAAAACTACCGGAAATTCCTCGAAGGCCTGGGCGACGCAGCACTGCTGACAGCGGGCATCGACCGTCTCAAAACGATTGCACTGGATGCAGGCACCAGCCAATGGCGCCGTTTCGGTGCTACCAAAGCCATCGCTGACCTGCGCGCTTACTACCGCGAAAAAGGAGATACGGAGAAATTGGCTTCCCTGAAAACCGCTCTCAGCGAAATCAAGGAAAAAGAAACGGACGCGACGCTGAAGATGTATTATAATATGTTTGAGGAGCCCTAGATTTTTCGTTATTAGTTATTGGTTATTCGTTATTAGTGGTGGTACCTTTTGGCTTGGATTAATGCCAAAGGCTGCCACCACTAATAACTAATAACTAATAACCAATAACTAATAACAAAACAATGTCCATTCACATTCGCCCCGCCACCGAAGCCGACCTGCCTGCCATCCATGGCCTCATGTACGAACTGGCTGTTTATGAAAAAGCGCCCGAAGCGGTGGCTGCCGGCCTCGACGAATACATAGAAGATTTCCGGAAAGGCCTTTTTGAAAGCCACGTAGCCGAACTCGACGGTCAGGTTATTGGTATGACCCTGTTTTACATGGCTTATTCTTCCTGGAAAGGGAAAATGCTGTACCTCGACGATTTTGTGGTAACGGAAGCAAGCCGTCGCTATGGCGCGGGGCAGTTGCTGTTCGACGCGTTTCTGGAAGAAGGCCGCCGCCGCGGCTGCCGCCTGGTAAAATGGCAGGTGCTCGACTGGAATGAGCCCGCCCTGAATTTTTACCGGAAAAACGATGCCATTATCGAGATGGACTGGTGGAACGGGAAACTGTTTCTTTGAGTTGGTTGTTAGTTATCCGTTATTAGTTATTAGGGTGGTAGCCCTGATAATCTGGTGGAGAAGCAAGCCGATATCTATTTACAACAACGCCTGACCACTCAAACGAGCAGCCAGGCTTTGTTGTAAGTTGCCCACCATTCTATCAGGGTGTAATAAACTTCAACGCCTGGCCACTCAAACGAGCAGTCAGGCGTTGTTACAGATGGTCCCTTACCACCCCTAATAACTAATAACCAATAACCAATTATTTCTTCACAAGCGTCTTCAATGCTTCCTCGTTGATCTGCACCGGATATGCCTGGCGCAGTTCCTCGATCCAGCGTTTTTCCAGGTAATCCTGGTAGTCGGCTACGGCATAGCCGCGGGCTTCGGCAAGACCTTTTGGGGTAGGAGGCACGATCTCTTCGATTTTCAGGAAGTACGACGTTTTGGTAGAGGCATCCGACTTCACGCTGGTGACGGCGCCTGCCGACCAGAATGCACCCAGGTCCTTGTTTTTGCCTTTTTCATAGAGTTTCTCCATGACGGTCACGACCTCTTCCTTTTTATTGATCTTTTTGAGCACGTCGGCGGAAGGTTTTTTGGAAGCCAGCGCGCGCACTTTTTCCGCCATTTTCGGATCGTCCGTTTTCAGCGTATAAATCGTGACGCGGGCGCGTTCCTCCCATTTGTATTTGTCGGCCAGGTTGGCTTTAAAATACTTGTCGAGACCGAGCGTATCGTTATTGGCTTTGTCCCACACATTGATTTTCAGCGCTTCAAACAGCAGAATGCCTTCTTCGTATTCGCGCATCAGGGAATGAAAGTCGGGGTATTTGGAATCCAGTTGGCTTTCCTCGAACTGCATGGTTACCTCGTCCGACCAGTTTTTGTACAGGCGCTGGATGGTTTCGTCGATGGGCAGTCCGACGCCACGCATGCGGTCGCGGCCCGTTTTCAGGCTGTAATCTTCAAAATCGGCTACCGTATACGATTTATTGTCGCTATAGCGCATCAGCACATCCTGCGGTTTGGCAGGATCGGGTTTCCATTTGAACGTCAGGAAAACACTGTCTACCTGTTTGGCCGACCATTTTGCCAGCACAGCGGGGTATTCCTGAAAACGGCTTTCTTTTTTGATGCGCGCGATCATACTTTGTTTTGAAATTTCGCTGCGGCTGTCGCGTTTGATGCGTTCGCTCAATCCGCGTTTCACGCTTTCGAAAGTGCCGACCGGGCGGCGGCTGATGCGCTTGATCACGTGCCAGCCCAGGCTCGTTTCAACGGGCGCGGTGTAGTCGCCGTCTTTTTCCAGGGCAAATGCTGCGTCTTCAAAAGTGCGCTGGTAACGATTGATGCCGAAAAAGCCGATGTAACCGCCTTTGGGAGCCGTCACTTTATCTTCGGAAAAACGTGCAGCCACGTCATCCCAGCTAGCACCGCTTTTCAGCAAAGTGTATACACTGTCGATGCGCATGCGTTGCAGGGAATTTTTTTCGGGCGATTTATCCTTGCGAACAAGGATCTGCGCTACCTCTACCTCGCCGCGGGCGGGGCGAAATTCATTTACCATTACGATGTGGTAACCGGTATTGGAGCGAACCGGACCCACCACAGCACCTTTGGAGGCCGAGTAAATGGCTTTTTCCATTTCATAATAACCGTCGGGGAGCATGGCAGATACGAAGCCCAGGTTGCCACGGTTTTCTTTGGCCGATTTGTCGTCCGAACTGTCGGCAGCCACTTTTTCGAAAGAGGCGCCGCCTTTAACCAGATTGAAAATATTCATGGCGCGGTTGTAGGCGCGCAGCGAATCGGCGGCTTTGGCATTGCGGTCGCATGCAATAAAGATGTGGCTGATATTCACATCCTGCAGCATACGGGCATATGTCTCGTGAATAAGTTTTTCAGTCACTTCCTTATCCACCAGGTAGGAATTGGCCAACTGGCGGCGGTATCCTTCCAGTTCGCTTTGCAGGGAGGCTACGGTATCCAGTTTCATATCGCGGGCTTTTTGCACCTTGAGTTTGAACTTGGTATACAGGTCGAGGTAATCCCGCAGAGACGCCTCCGAAAAGTCGGCTTTGTCCTGATTGGTTTTGGTATAAATGTACCTGAATTCGGATACGGTTACAGGTTTGCCGTTTACGGTAAACAGTACGGGATCGCCGGATTGGGCGGTCAGCGAAGCTGCAAACCACAAGAGGAGGCAGGCCGAGGCCAGCAAATTTTTAAACATAATAATAGGAGGCATGATTGTAGCCTGTTTCCTGGCTCCGGTTGCAGGGTTTGGGAACAAGAGCAGGGAAGAGACTTTGTGAGAGCCGATTCTGGATAAATCAGTTTTTTATATGATCGATATAAAAACGGGTGCAAAATTAGAAAAGGACGGTAAAAACGCCCGAAAGCATTTCCTGTTTTCTCTTTATTAACAGCAAAATGATCAAAACATGCTCTGCAAATGTGGCTTTGAATCGGCCTGAAACAAAACGACCGCCCGGACAAGGTTGTCCGAACGGTCGTTTTTATCCGTATTGAAATATTCAGTTATTAAATCTTGGCGATTTTTACGGTTTTCACTTCACCGTTACCCAGTTTAATGCGAACCATGTAAATACCGGAAGGAAGGTTGGACATGGTCACTTCTTCCTGTACTACCGAACCTTTCGGGATCGTCAGTGTGTGAATAACGTCTCCCTGCGTCGTCGAAATGGTGACGATCACGTCGGAATCGTATGACATCACATTTTTGATCAGCAGTTTATCCGTTACAGGGTTCGGGTTCACCGTTACAGCCGTTACGGCAGACAGATCGAGGCGAACTTCCACACTTTGGGAGAACGCGTTGATACCATTTGCATTGGAACGTTTGACGCGGTAGTAGCTCGTGCCGGCCAGTGGTGTCTGGTCGATCGCACTGTACGTGTTCGGGCCGGTCGTGTTGTGTTGACCCATTACAGTGGTAACCACATCCCAGGTGATACGGTTGGCTGAACGCTGCACCGTGTAGATGTAAGCGTCGCCTTCCGCTCCGGTAGCCCAGTCGATACCTACGGTGTTGTTCGGCTGAACAAGCGCGTGGATTTCGGAAGTGAAATCAGGACAGTTGCTGCCGCCTGCAGGCTGAACAGTGATAACGATGATGTTCGATTCCAGGAAGTTGTTGCAACCGGCACGGCGTGCGCAGCGCATGTAACGCGAGGTTTCGAACAAAGCACCCGGATGGTAGGTAGCGCTGGTAGCACCCGGAATCGGTTGCCATGCAGGCAGGCCATTCACCAGAACCAGTTGCATCCACTGGTATTCGAAAGCACCGGAACCACCGCTTGGAGGATTTACCTCATAAATGGTATTGGGTGTCTGACCTTCGCAGATGATCTGGTCGCAGCAGATGAAGCCGGCATAAGTCACGTTCACACAAGGAATGTGAATACCTGCATCGAAGCACAGATTGTCGGGCTGACCGGCAATGATCGTGAACGGAGATGTTTTGCCGTTCGCACCGGCATCGCTGTCGTTGCAATCATTGGAGGTGTTGTCTTTCGGAGAAAATACATACCCTGTAGGAATACCGCTAAACATGATGACGTAGGTGCCCGGTGTCACGCAGGTGAAATGGTAAATACCGTCATTGTCGGTCGTGGTAGTCGCAACGATCACGTCGTCGGCCGTGCCGAAATTACCGTCGGTGCCTGCTTTGATCAGCATGACCGTTACACCAGGTACGCCGCCGTCGAGTTCGATGTTGTTCTGGAAGCCATCCTGTGTGTCGTCGTACCAAACGAAGTCGCCGATGGTGATGCCATTAGCGGTCGTTCCGATCGTGACGGTAGCCGTAGCCGTACAACCTGCAGCATCCGTAACTGTTACGGTATGCGTGCCTGCAGTAAGGTTGGTCGCCACAGCCGTATTTTCATTATTATCCCAGTGGTAGGAATAAGGCGTAGCGCCGCCGGATGCGCTGGCAGTAGCGCTTCCTGGCTGATCGCAACGGGCATTGGAAGACGCCACGATCACTACATTTGGCGGGATAGCCGCTGCAACGCTGACTTGTCCGGTAGACGTGCAACCGAGTGCATCAGTAACCGTCACCGTATAAGTACCTGCGCTCAGGTTGGTGAGGTTTTGTGTATTGGCGCCCGTGCTCCAGTGGAAAGAGTAGGGGGGCGTGCCGCCCGTAGCGCCTGCATTGGCAGAACCGCCGCCGGAAGTACAGTTAGCAGGAGAACCGGGAGAAACGATCGCGGTCGGAGCGCCCGGCTGTGTGATGGTTACCATCGCGGTAGCGGAACAGCCCGCTGCATCGGTTGCAGTAACATGGTGAACGCCAACGCTCAGGTTGGTAGCCGTAGCCGTGTTCTGACCATTGTCCCACAGGAAAATATAACCGCCGGCTCCGCCGGTAGCAGTTGCCGTAGCACTGCCGCCTGCTGTGCAGCTGGCATTGTTGTTTACGACTGCCGTTACGGTAGGACCTTGTGTTTGTCCGATAATCACAAATGCCGTAGCAACACATCCTGTAGCATCGGTAACGGTCACGCTGTGCGGACCAGCGCCGAGGTTGGTGGCAGTAGCGGTAGTCTGGTTGTTATCCCATTTGAAAGTGTAGGGAGGAGTGCCGCCCGCGCCGGTAGCCGTTGCGCTGCCGCCGAGGAGGCAGGTAGCATTGGTCACAACCACTGCGGTAGCAGTAAGTGTAGGAGCGGTCGGTACGTTGACGGTTCCGACGCCTGTGCAACCGGTGGTGATATCCGTTACGGTAACACTGTGGTTGCCCGCGCTCAGGTTCGAAGCCATGGCCGTGTTCTGGCCGTTATCCCAACTGAAAGCGTAGTTACCGGAACCACCGCTGGCAGATGCCATTGCTTTGCCGCCCACTACACAACCTGCATTGGTGATAACCGTTGCAGTAACCGTGAGGCTGGTATTGGTGCCGCCGATGGTGATCGTCACAGGTTTGGTGCAGCCGTTGGCGTCGGTCAGGGTAGCGGTATACGTACCTGGCAAGCCGGTAATGGTGAAACTGGTCGAACCTGTATTCCAGATGATCGTGTAAGGAGGTGTGCCGCCGCTCGGGAATACCGTAGCGCTGCCGGCAAGGCCGCAGGCCGCATTTACCGTAGTGGAAGTGCATCCCAGCACGGGTGGCTGGGTGATGAGGATATTCGTGAAATTGGAACAACCGTTGGCATCCGTAACGGTTACCGTGTAGTTGCCCGGTGCAAGCCCGCTCACGCTGGGCGTATTGGCGCCGGTGCTCCAATGGTAGGTATAAGGCGGTGTGCCCGACATGCCCATAACAGAGGCGGTACCATTGTTCAGGCCGAAGCAGGTAACATTGGTGCTGGTATCCATCAGCCAGATACCCTCATTCCAGAAATAGACCGTGCCGCTACCGGAAGTGGTGCAGCCGTTGGCGTCCGTTACGGTGACAGTATAGGTTCCTTCCGGCAAGCCGGTGATCTGGGCGGTAGTGCCGCCGTTGCTCCAGTGATAGGTGTAAGGCTGCGTGCCGCCATAAGGCACTGCCGTAACCTTGCCATCCGGTACGATACCACAAATCTGGCTTTCTCCGTACACCTGTACGCCCAATTGCGGAGGCTGGGAAATAATGACAGTGCCGACGGCATAACCCTGGTCAATGTCTGTTGCAGTTACATAATAAGTGCCGGCAGCCAGGCCGGTGACAGAGGCTGTGGTTGCGCCGGTGCTCCAGTGATAGGTGTATGGAGCCCAACCGCCACCGCCTGTGGCCGTTGCAGTACCATTGCTTCCACCGAAGCAGGAAACGTTGGTGCTGGTAACAGACACGGTGACTTGCGCCTGGGTAGCTGCGCCGAGTAAACAAAAATAAATCAGCAGCGCAGCTACTTGCGGTATTCTGCTGACCCGGAATCTGGAAAGTGTAGAGTTCTGTCCCATGGGAAGGATTTTTAAATTAAATTGAAAAGCGGAAATAGTGGTGTACAGTTAGATTAAAACACAACAAAGACGAGGCTACCTGTAAAAGGTAACCGATAACGTCGGGTGTGTAAGTGGGAGTAAAAAAGAAAAGGGTGGCGAGATGACTGACTTATGCGTGACAAAAATAATGAATCTTCCTCGTTGCACTGGTTTTAAGGTGTTAATATTTGCAATTATATAAGGCTCTGTCGGCTAAATTACCCTTTTCCGGGTACTGTTTGACTTCAAAGCCGGCGTTTGGCGGTAAGCCGGAGGGAAAGCACTACACTGTCTTCGATCAACTTGTCCTTTACAGTACCCAACAGTCCCGAACGAAAATTGACGCCCCATTTGGTACGGTTGATGGAAAAAACGGGTGACCGGGCAGTAAGTTCGTCTCCTGAAACTTTCAATTGAACAGGGATATTTACCCCGTGTGTTTTTTGTTTTATGGTCAGGTCGCCTACTATGATCTGATTAAAGTCCTGCATATCGCTGGGCAATACCTCCTCAAAATCGAAGCTGGCTTTCGGAAATTTATTCACTTCAAAAAAATCGACGTCCTTGAGGTGCGATTCCAGGTCGCGCTTTTCGCCTCCGTCCTTGATGCTGGTCACAGTCAAAGTGTTCATATTCATTTGAATATGCCCGCTTTGCAGTTTGCCGTCGCTTACCTTCAGTTCGCCCGATTCGACTGTAATCGTTCCTTCATGCGTATCATTGTTCGCTTTTTTCCCCGACCAGGTCACCGTGCCGCTTGTAACTGTGTACACAAAAGTGCCTGCCGGCGGTGCGACCGTTTTTTGGGGCAGCGTGTCTTTATCGTTTGTATTGCCTGCATCAGCCTGTGTAGCGGGCTCGTTTTTACAGGCTGAAAAGATGGATGTAACAAATATTAAAAGTAGATACGTAAGACGCAGCATGCCAGGTTGATTTAAAATTGAATCAGGTTTTGCAAGAGGCGGCAAAAGTACAGCGCCGGCACTTCTTAATCTATCCGAAAAACAGATAAATAAAACCTGCGAGCGCCTGGTCAGGCAGCATTTACGCTTTGATTTCGTTTTAGATGCGTTCACTTTCATCTTGCTGTATGCGCTGTATTTTACGTCTGATTTTATTTCTGTCCAGTGGTGTTTTCTTGTATTCCTGCCAAAATGGCAAGGAAGATCCCGTTGTGATCGTTACCACCGACCCGGAATTCCAGGTCGATTTGTTCGAACAACGGAGCGCAGCCGATGGCAGCCCCACTTTCGGGCTCTGGATACGGAGCATTGAAAAGTATCCCTGTGCCAACTACGTCCTTGAAAACGAGGTGCAGGTGGCCGGCGCTGATATATCCGTACACCTGAGCAGCGTATATGCCCCCGATACCTGTACGGGTACACCGGCCGTTGCCCAGGCGTTTGTTCCGATCGGCAACCTGCCGCCCGGCACGTACAACCTGACGTTGTCGCTGGCAGATGCTATAGAGAATACAGCCGTTCTGAATGTGTTTGAAAATCGTTACGAATTGACTGTGCCACACCCTCAAGGTGTTGATTTTCAAAATCTTGTAGTAAATAAGATGCCGGAAAACCTGGTGTGGGGCTATATACTCACGCCCGACGCCGCTGCAACCGAAAGGGCCGGCGCTTTCCTGGCCGACCTGAAATCTATTACGGCAGAGCCTACGCTGCCTGCGGGCTATTACAGTTATTTTTCGATCAGTGGTACGGGATTGATCAGCCTGCACGCCGGCTTTGCACCCGCTTCCACGGTTCAGGTTTTTGTGCGGCGCTTTGCTTCGGCGCCCGTTGATGTGCAAAACCTGCTTCAGCAGTATCGGAGCGGTCCGCAGAATGCCCTTCAGATCGGCTGCCTGACGACCCTCGGCGCGTTTTGAACGGGCGGTTTTCCGAATTTTCATTTGTTCATTTTACCTGTCGATATGCAAGTTTAGCGGCTGTGGCTGCATCTTTGCGTTTGTTTTCAAACGTATTATGACCAAAATTTTGCTCATCGACACGGCTACGGAGTTTTGTTCGGCCGCTATCGCCGTAGATGGGGCCGTTGTTGCCCTGGCTGAATCCGCTGAATCGCTCCGGCACGCTCCGCTGCTGACGCCGCAAATAGACCGCTGCGTCCGCGAATCGGGTATTTCACTTGCCGACCTGGATGCCGTTGCCGTGAGCCGCGGCCCGGGCTCTTACACTTCCCTGCGCGTAGGGGTTTCCGTTGCTAAAGGTATTTGTTATGCCCTTGGCAAACCGTTGATCGCCGTCGATACGCTTCTTTCGCTGGCACTTGCAAGCGATGATCAACAAAGCCTTTCCGGCACCCCGTTTTACTTCCTTCCAATGCTCGATGCGCGCCGTAATGAAGTGTGGACTTGTATCTACGACAACGCCTTTCAGCCGCTGAACGACCCGCAACCTTTGATATTGGAAAACAATTCGTTTGTTGATTACCTGACAGCGAATATTCCCGATGCCGAAAAGGCAGGGTTTGTAGTGTCAGGGAACGGTATGGAGAAGTTGTCAAACGTGATATTTTTCGAGAATACGGTACTGGGTTCAATAAAAAAATCTTCTGCTGCATATTTATGTACGCCGGCGTTCCAGGCGTTTCAAATGAGTGATTTTCAAGATGTTGCGTACTTCGAGCCGCTTTATATGAAGCCTCCGAACATCACGGTATCCAACAAATCTTTATGGCATCAAAAACAATGAAATTAACCCATTTGTTAATTTGAGCGATTGTTTCATGCTGTAAACCATCTTTTTTTACATTAACTATTTTTTGTATTTTAACACCGCCTTTTCAAGAAATGGCACAGTTTTGGAATATATAAAAATACATTTAGATGGGTTCATTCATTTTCAAAACAAATTATATGAGAAAGGCAAAAGGGGAAGCAGTCGTCTTGAAGAAGGGACAACAAGACATTCTGCTCGACTACAACGAACTAAGGAAAGCGGTACTCGTGCTGCGGGCGGTCAACCATAAACTCCGTCAGCGCATGATCGACCTGCTGGAAGAAAACCAGCGCATGACCGTTACGGATCTTTACGTAAAACTGCGCCTCGAACAAAGCGTTGCGAGCCAGCACCTGGCTATTCTGCGCAAAGCAGGCGTGGTACAAACGGAGCGCGACGGAAAGTTTATTTACTACTCACTCGATAAAAGCCGTATCGGCCAGATTTCGAATATGGTGGAAGAACTGGTCGCCTGATCCGGTATTTCAAGGGTGAAACCTTGCTGAAAGAGCCATGATTGTTCTGCCGAGGCAGAACAAGATGGCTCTTTTTTTTGCATAAATACGACGGTAAAAGAGAAATTGTGGATATTTGCCTTCCCGGTAACAATACTTAACCGGGTAACAAAACGAAAAACATGAGCACATCACCCCTTCTTTCTACCGTCAACCGGCAGCGGTTGAAGGTTTCTACTGCTATTATGCGCGCGCTGGCGCATCCCCTGCGCATCCGAATGCTTTTGTATATCGACGAAAGAGAATCCGCTTGCGTAAACGACATTTTTCAAGCCCTCCAAATAAAACAAGCAGTAGCGTCCCAACACCTCCGCGTCTTGCGCCAGGTCGAGCTGGTCTATACCCAACGTCAGGGGAAATTCATTTTTTATGCAATCCAATACGATAAAATCGATATCGCTTCCCGGATAGCCAAGAAGATATGAAATTAGTCCGAAGTCTTCAGTGCGAAGTGCGAAGTCAATGGCATTCGAGTGAATGTGGACTTCGCACTTCGCACTGAAGACTTCGGACTGCCTTCAGACTTAGGACTAGAAAAAGATGCCGACCCGGATGGAGAACATACCCAGGGTGGCTTTCGAATCTTCTTTTTCGTAAGCGCCGTTTTTCAGCACAGAACCGCTGTCGGAAGTTACATCAGTGAAGAGTTGCTGGTAGGCAACGCCGGCTACAAGTGTAGCACTGGTGGCGATTTCGTATTCGATACCGCCACCGAGTCCCCACGACAGGGACAGGCCGTTGACGTCGTCACGAATATCTTCGTCTTCCGTATTCTGCGTATTGGTACCGCGAATATCGCCCTGGCTCTTTGTAACGAAACCGAGGGTAAATACCGGCAGTTCCGCATAAAACTTGAGCGGCGAATCTTCATTGGAGCCCCCGCGCATCCGCAGGCCGATCGGAATTTCCACGTAATTGATCCGGTAATGCAGTTTGGCATTTTGCGGAAGCGTGTCGAATTTGGGTGCGCTCAAATCCGATTTGGGCCAGAAAACTCCTTTTTCAAATCCGTTCTGTATGGTTCCGCCCTGGTTCAAACCGAATCCGAGGCCGGTGGTAATGGCGTAGTTGGGCGCGAAATAGTATTCGCCCAGCGCGCCGAATTTCAAACCCCAGTTGGAGCCTGCCCCTTCGATGAGTTTATCGTTGGTGCGCATCCACGACCAGGTAGGGCTTGCCTGAAAGCCAAAACGGATACTTTGGGCGTCCTGCGAAAACAGATGAATCGTAAACAGATAAAAGACAGAAATTGCAGCAATTTTTTTCATAATCAGCAGTTTTTTTGCAGTTTTAAATACATGCATTTCAATAGACTTGTCGAGGCCCGAAGCGTCACTACGGATCGCCGAATGCCGGAGCTAAAATCGAAGTTTTTTATGAGTAGTAGATCAAAATTAAAAAACGGCCTTCATGCTGTTGTGTTTTCAGGTATTGTGGCATTGCTGGCCGTAAGCTGTGGAGATACTGACGAAAAATCCACTCCGGATGTTTCCGATATTCAGGTGCCGGTGAAGGTACAGCGTTTCGAAACGGATTTGTTTGCAATAGATACGAGTAATGTGGCGGCAGGGATGGTAGCATTGCAACAAAAATACCCGGTTTTCCTGCCTTTTTTCCTGTCGCAGGTAGTGCAGGACCCCACACATCCGGGTGAAACACCCGAACAGGCATTGTCCGGTTTTTTAAAAGCGCAGCAGGTGCGCCGCCTTTATGATTCCTGCCGCACCCAATATGCCGACCTTACATGGCTGGAACCTCAACTGAATCAGATGTTCCGCTACTACAAATATTATTTTCCGCAAAAGCAGACGCCGACCGTGGTAACCGCTATCACCGAACTCGTCGGCGACGCCTACCCGGTGAATGACACGCTGCTGATGCTGAGCCTCGACTACTTCATGGGAGAAAATTTTTCAGCCTACAATCCCGACTATTTTCCGGAATACCTGCGCCGCCAGTTCAAACAGGAGTACATTCCCATAAAACTGGCAACGGCACTTGCAAACGGCGTCGTCGGCGCCCCAAAAGGTGACAAGGTGGCCGATTTCATGCTGAACAACGGTAAAATCCTGTATATCGTGGATTGCCTGCTGCCTGCTGTGCCCGACAGTATGAAAATAGGTTACACCCGCGAACAAATAGAAGGCTGCTATGCTAACGAAGCGGAAGTGTGGGCCCGCCTGCTCGACCTGCGCGTTTTGTATACGCCGGTGAACGATAAAAACCAGAAAATCGTGATGCCCAGTCCTACGGCTGAAATTGTATTCCCGCAAGCGCCGGGAGAGGTGGGCAACTGGGTCGGCTGGCAGATTGTAAAAGCATATATGAAACGCTACCCGGAAACCACCATGGAGCAACTGTTGAACCTTACCGACCCGCAGAAGTTTTTAGAACAGGCGAAGTATAAGCCGAAACGTAGCTGAGGATTTGAGGATTTGAGGATTTAGTATTTGAGTAGCCACGCTCACATCCTCAAATACTAAATCCTCACATCTTCAAATATTCGCATCCTCAAATCTCCAACCCATCTGTCCGGGAAAATTTTGAAATTTGTCCCTCAAACAATTGCTTCAATGACACTCAGGTCGCCTATCTCTTTTTCGCTTCTGCGGGCCGGCATTGCGCTACCGGTTCTGGTTGCGGTGTTTCTGCTACAGCGGGCGCCGCTTGTCGCACAGGCTGCGGTAAGTTTCGAGGCTACGGCGGAAACACGCGAAATCGTGGAAGGGGGCACGTTCGAAGTAAGTTTTTCCCTGAAAAATGCGCAGGGCAGCCGCTTTGTAATGCCCGATTTGAAAGGATTCAAAATTGTGGGCGGCCCTTCCGAAATGCGCGGCATGAGCATTGTAAACGGCCAGTCGATGTCCCATCAAACCTGGACATTCGATCTGGAAGCTCCGCGAACGGGTACGTTTACCATCGGTGCGGCCAGTGTAACCGCCAATGGCAAGACATTGACTACCAAGCCATTAACCATTCAGGTTGTTCCATCGAGGGCAGGGAAAGGAGCGGCTGTGCCGCCACCGGGTAGCGACGACCAGATTTTCATTGCAAGCGAACTGGATCACGAAACGGCTTACCCCGGTCAGCAGGTGACCTGGCGTATCAAGTTATATACCCAGTTGTCGGTAGAGGGCGCCGATTTGATCGAACTGCCCGATTTCGAAGGTTTTTTCTCGAAAGAAAAACGCCGCTTCGACACCCGCGTCCGATATCAAACGGTGCGTGGAAAGAAATATGCCGTCAAAACCCTGCATGAGGAGGCGCTTTTCCCGCAGGAAGCGAAAGAATACAACATCGGCATAGCAAAAGTCAGGGCAGCCGTAGAAGCAAGCGGCGGACTGAGCATGCTGCTGGGCGCCAAACCTGTTTTGCTGCAAACGCAGCCGGTACGCCTCAGGGTAAAACCATTGCCTGCTCCCGTGCCCGCTTCTTTTTCAGGCGCTGTGGGGCAATATGAGTATACGGTTTCGTCCGATAAGGGTGCGCTTACGACGGATGATGCGCTCACGGTGACCATGCTCATACAGGGCAATGGAGACGCTAATCGGGTAACGGTGCCGGTTCTGGCTTCTTCAGACAGCCTGGAGGTGTTCGAGCCGAAAGTAAAAGCCGAGGAATCTTATGAAAACATGGAGCAGGTGGTGCATTCCAAAACCCTGGAATACGTGGTGCTGCCCAAAGAACCGGGCACTTATTCCATCCAGCCGGCTTTTGCATTTTTCGACCCCGACAGCAATCGTTTTATCATAAAAACAGCGCAGAAAATAGAATTTGTTGTCACAGCCGGCAAAAATTACCAGCCGAAATCGACCGAACCGGATTCCCTGTCACTGCCCGCTCCCGTATCACAATCGATTTCTCAAAAATGGTACGATTCGCCGCTGTTGTGGTGGGGTTTGAGCGGACTTTTTGTGCTTATTCTGTTATTCCTGATTTTTAGAAAAAAACGCTCCGGCCAGGTTCATGTTCTTAAGGAACAGCAGATTCAACCCATGGTATTTCCGGCTCAAAAAACCTTTCGCGACCGGTTCGCTTCCATGCCCGAACTTTTACGAAACGGTGAGCCGAAGCAATTTTATGACGCATTGCTGAAATCGCTTCAGAGTTATTTAAGTGAAAATTTACAGATACCGCCCGCACAGATGAATGTGGAAACAGTGCGCCAACGACTCCGGGAATATCAGGCGTCGCCTCTTGTAACAGAAAATATTCTGACGATCTGGGAGGTCTGTGAACAATCCATTTATGCGGGCAAAGACCAGGCGTCTATTATGGAAGGCACCTGGAAACGCACGGAAATGGTGTTGAAGGAACTGGACGGTTTATTGCGGCGCAATAGCGCAGGGAGGAAGTTTTAGATGCCTCCGATACAGACGTATTTTACCTCCAGGAACTCTTCCAGCCCGTATTTCGAACCTTCCCGGCCGATACCGCTTTCTTTCATGCCGCCAAACGGCGCTACGGTAGTGGCCACCAGACCCGTATTCACGCCGATCATGCCGTAATCGAGCGCTTCCGCCACCCGGAACACCCGGCCGATATCCTTGCCGTAAAAATAGGCGGCCAGCCCGTACGGCGTGTCGTTGGCGATGCGTACGGCTTCTTCTTCCGTTTCAAAACGCGTTACCGGCGCGACGGGGCCGAAAATTTCCTCGTGCATGATATCCATGCCGGTAGTAACGTCGGCGAGCACGGTCGCTTCAAAAAACGTACCTGTCATAGCATGTCCGCCGGTGAGCAGGCGCGCGCCTTTTTGCGTGGCGTCGCCAACAAGGCGCTGCACTTTATCGAGGGCTTCGGCATTGATCAAAGGACCGATCTGAACGCCCTGCTCGGTGCCCGCCCCTACTTTCTGTTTTTGCACTGCCTCGCTGAATTTTTCCAGAAAAGCCTCGTAGATGCCGGTTTGCACCAGAATTCTGTTGGCACAAACGCAGGTTTGTCCGGCATTCCGGTATTTGGAAGCGATTGCACCTTCTACGGCCGCGTCGAGATCGGCATCGTCAAAAACGATAAACGGTGCGTTGCCGCCCAGTTCGAGCGATATTTTTTTTACGGTATCGGCGCTCTGGCGCATCAGCAGTTTGCCGATTTCGGTACTGCCTGTAAAAGACAGTTTCCGGACTACCGGACTATCGGTCATCGCTTTTCCGATCGCGGGCGCATCCGTTCCCGTCACAATATTGATCACACCGGGCGGAAACCCGGCCCGCACGGCCAGTTCGGCCAGCGCCAGGGCGGAAAGCGGCGTTTCCTCCGAAGGCTTGATGACTACCGTACAGCCGGCGGCCAGTGCCGGCGCTACTTTTCTGGTGATCATGGCATTCGGAAAGTTCCAGGGCGTGATAGCGGCCACCACGCCTACCGGTTGTTTGGTTACCAGCAGGCGCAATCCGGGCATGTGTGGCGGAATGATGTCGCCGTAAGCCCTTTTGCCTTCTTCTGCAAACCATTCGATGAAGGAGGCGCCGTAGCGCACCTCTCCGCGCGCTTCGGCCAGGGGCTTGCCCTGTTCGAGCGTCATGAGCATGCCGAGATCATCGGCGTTGGCCAGAATCAGGTCGTACCAGCTCCGCAGGATTCCTGCGCGGACGGTTGCAGTTCTGGATCGCCAGTCGGGCAAGGCCGCATTCGCTGCGGCAATAGCGCGCTGCGTTTCCAATGCTCCGCAATCGGCCACTTCTGCGAGTACCTCGCCGTTGGCTGGATTGGTTACCGGAAAAGTTTTGTCCGAACCGGCATCTACCCATTCATTTGCGATAAAAGCCTGTTGGCGCAGCAAGTTGGAATCTTTTAGAAAAGCCATTTTTAAGCAGATTGTTTTTTTTGAGGATAGAGGATTTGAAAATGCGAGGATTTGAAAATGCGAGGATTTGAGTGGCCGCTCTTACATCCTCAAATACGCGCATACTCAAATCCTCTATCCTCCTTTATTTTATCGCATTCGTCTGCCACGCCTTCCATGCCCAGAACAGGGCTCCAAAAGCAACCAGTGCAAAAGCGGCCGGCAGGCTCCAGGATTTGGCAATAAAACCGATCACAGCGGGGCCGCCCAGGAAACCGACCATCGCAAAAGTATTCATTGTGGCGAGGCCTGCACCGGGCGCCATACCGGGCACACGGGCCGAAGCGCCGTATAAAATGGGCGCCCCCAGCGATACCCCTGCGCCGACCAAGGCAAATCCGAAAAGTGCTACTGGGGTGTTTTGAAAAATGACAGACAACATAAGTCCTGTGGCTGCCACCATTCCGCCGCCAATAAGCACCCTTCTTTCACCGAAGCGCACCAGCAATCCGTCGCCGACAAAACGGCCGCTCGCCATAAAAAATGCGTAAGCCGAAAAGCCCCAGCCTATCATATAAGCGGGCGAAACCAGCACTTCTTTCATGTAAACGGCCGACCAGTCGGCCATGGTGCCTTCGGCCAGGTTGGTACACAAACTGATGGTAATAATACTCCAGAGCATGGCATTGGGAAAGGCAAATTTTTTGCCGGCCTGCTCTTCCGAATTGTGCACGGTTTCGCGAAGCCCGTGCATGTGCTTGCCGGCCGCCAACGCCACAATGACCAGCAATCCGGACACCATCGCACTGTACAACAGCGGCAGCACGCCCATGCCGGTAATAATGCTGGCCAGTGCCGAACCCGACATGGCGCCGGCAGACCAGAGCCCATGGCAGGTCGACATGATCCGGATGCTTTGCTGTTCTTCCAGCATGGTGGAGCAGGTATTCATCGACACATTCGTAGCGGAAAAGGCTGCGCCTGCCAGAAACAGGGAAAAGGCCAGCACCCATACTGTGCCGGCGAACAAAGGCGCTATAAATAGTATCGAAGCCAGCGCAAGTGCTGCGCGCGCCATTTTGGCGGCTCCGAAACGATGCAGAATGGGTACTGCAAAAGGATTCATAATGGTAACACCCGCCGGCAGCGAAAGCAGCAGCAATCCCAGTTGGGCCTCGTCCAGGGCAAATCTTTCCTTTATAAATGGAATCATAGCCGACCAGGTGCCGTACAAAAGTCCCGTAGCCGTAAAAATAAGACCTATGGAGCGGGCAACCTGATTGCGGGAAAAGTTGGTAAATATGCCCACCTGTTTTAATCGACTTTAGAAAAAGTGACAACACCATCCGGCCGCAGGAAAAGAATACCTGTGGTACAAACCGTATCGCCGGCCTGAAGTCCTTCCGTTATTTCGATCATACTGGATTGGCGCACCCCGGTTTTTACAGTGACGAATTTGGCTTTGCCGTTTTTGCTCACAATCACTTTTTTGTCCCGTGCCTGCGGAATAACCGCCTGGTTGGGTATCAGCAAGGCTTCCTGTTTGTTGCCGAGTGCGAGCGTCACTTCTGCAAATGCGCCTGGCAGCAGGCCTTTGCTGTCGCGCACGAGAGCACGTACACGCAGGTTGCGTGAATTCGCTTCAATACTTTGTTCCGTAGCCTGCACGACCGCCGTGTGCGGAGTAGCATTGCCTTCTATACTGAAGGTAACGGTTTGTCCGGTTTTTATCAGTTGGCTGTACTTTTCAGGTATGGAAAAATCGAGTTTCAACGCGGCTGCCGAGCGCAGCGTGGTGACCACCGAAGCGGGCGTTACGTAAGCGCCGGGGCTGATGTTGCGCAGCCCGACGATGCCATCGTACGGCGCGCGCAGTTCCGTTTTGTTGATATTGATCCTGACCAGTTGCAATTCGCTGCGCAAGGTTTGGGTCTGCAGGATAGCCAGGTCGTATTCCTGCTGGCTTACGCCTTTTACCTTGAGCAAGTCACCAAGCCGTTGTTCGGTGATCTCTGCCTGTTTGATCTGGGTTTGCAGTTTGTTCAGTTGCGAAGTGAGGTCTTCGTCAAAAATTTTGAGCAGTAGTTCTCCTTTTCGCACAGAGCGTCCTTCGGGCAGGTGCAGGGCCACTACACGTCCGGATGCTTCCGGGTGCAATTCGGTTTCTTCCGCAGGCAATAAAGTGCCGCTGGTCGTTACGTTTTCCGTCAGAACACTCGGCTTTGCTATATAACCTTCTACCGAAGAAACGCTCAGCCCCGCATTCGGAGGCGCCGCAGCACCTGCACCCGATTTGTTTTCGCTTTTTTCGCAGGCGGCAAAGAGTAAAATAAAAGAAAGTAAAGGGATGTATTTCATGTGTGAAGTTGATGTTGGCAAGAGATGCAAGAATAGCGCTTTAACACGAAATGCCCCATGTGGTTGAGTTAAAATAAAGTGCGAAGCCTGAAAACAGTGCGAAGTCGTCAGTGCTAAGTGCGAAGTCCATGACATTCTAGTGAATATGGACTTCGCATTTCGCACTGACGACTTCGCACTGTTTTCAGGCTTCGCACTGAAGACTTCGTACTTCGCACTGTTTTCAGGCTTCGCACTGAAGACTTCGTACTTCGCACTATGGTCAGTGGCGCAGACTGTTAAATGGCCGCATTTCTTCACCCAGCCAGTTGATGTTCCACTCATCGACGGTTATGATACGTTTCGCCTGCCGCGTCATTTTACGGCGCAGATAAGCGAATGCGAGGCGGGGCGACTTGCGCCACAAGCGGCGGAATTTTTGGATACGACGAGCCATGACAGAATAGTTTTTGTGATTATCGTAATAATGGTAAATTGTTGATTACAAATAAATTAACGCATTTTGAATGCCTTAAGTTTCCGGATGTAATATATTTTTTAGTTAAACTTTTCAAATGTCGCAAATCAGTCAAAAACAACAATGTGTAAAACCCGGCGTACCTTTGTCGGCTAAAATCTTGTATTACCTGAACATTACGCTATGAGCGAAACTTTGTCTATCGTTATTCCCGCATACAATGAAGAACGCACCATCCACCGCATTTTGGATAAAATTAAAGCGGTGGAACTGACCGGTGGCATGCAGAAAGAATTAATCATTACCAATGATTGTTCCAAAGACGACACAGAAGGCGCGATTAAACGTTATATGGACGCCAATCCGCAATTAAATATCCGGTATCTGAAACACGAAGTCAACAAGGGCAAAGGCGCTGCGCTGCATACCGGTATCCAGCATGCTTCGGGTCAATACATCATTATTCAGGATGCCGACCTGGAGTACGACCCTGCCGAATATAATATTCTGCTGCGTCCTGTGCTCGACGGATATGCCGACGTGGTGTACGGTTCGCGGTTCATGGGCGGCAGGCCGCACCGCATTTTATTTTTCTGGCATAGCATCGGAAATAAAGTTCTGACGTTTACATCCAATATGTTTACCAATCTCAATCTGACAGATATGGAGACTTGCTACAAACTGTTCAAGTCCGATATTCTGAAAGGGTTGAACCTCCAGGAAAAACGATTCGGCTTTGAACCGGAAGTGACTGCGCGAATCAGCCGCATTAAGGATATCCGGATATATGAAGTGGGTATTTCCTATTACGGCCGGTCCTATGAAGAAGGTAAAAAAATAGGCGCCAGGGACGGATTCCGCGCTATCTACTGCATTTTGAAATACAACCTGTGGGCCAGGTGATATAGTGCGAAGTCTGGAAATAGTGCGAAGTCGTCAGTGCGAAGTGCGAAGTCTGGAAACAGTGCGAAGTCGTCAGTGCGAAGTACGAAGTCTTCTCAACAACCTCAACCCTCAACAACCTCAACAACCTCAACAACCTCAACAACCTCAACAATAAAAACATCCAATGCTGAAACTAAAGGTTCTGGATAAATATTTCATCCGGCAATACCTCAATACGGTGCTTTTTTCGCTGCTGATCTGTACGCTGATCACAGTGGCCATCGATTTCAGCGACAAGGTGCAGTCCATCATTGAAAAACCGTGCACAGCCAAGGATGTGCTGGCTTATTACATCGGTTTTACGCTGCATATGGCGGGGTTGCTTCTGCCACTGTATACCCTGATCGGGGTGGTTTTTTTTACTTCCCGGCTGGCGTTCAATTCCGAAATACTCTCCGTGCTCAATGCGGGCGTCAGTTTCGGCCGGCTTATGCGCCCTTACATGATGGCGGGCAGCGTGGTGGTGAGCGTTCATTTGCTGCTCAATCACCTGATCATTCCGCATACCAACGCATGGAAATTGTATTTTGAAAATACATTTGTGTGGACCGACCAGGAAAAAGGGCGCTCCTCGAATGTACATTTCCTCGTTTCGCCGGATACCAAAGTATACATCCGCGGATACAATAAAACCAACCAGTCGGGCAGCGGGTTACGGCTCGAAAAATTTGCCGGCAACCGCATTTCCAGCATTCTGGAAGCCGATAATATGAAATGGAAACCCGACATCCAGCGCTGGGAACTGAACAATTACACCGTCCGCACCTTCGACGGCCTGCGCGAAAGTTACAAACGGTACAACACGCCCATCGATACCGCCATCAACCTGGCCCCGCAGGATTTCATTTACTACCAGAACCAGAACCAGGCGATGACGACCGGCGAACTGCTGACTGCTATCGAACGGGATCGAACCAGGGGTATAGCCAACAGGAGTTACGAAATAGAAATGCAGCGCCGAACAGCCGATGCATTCACCAACCTCATATTAACGATCATCGGCCTGGCCGTGGCGGGGCGTAAAGTGCGCGGCGGCATGGGCTTGCACCTGGCGCTGGGAATCGGCATTGGCGCCTCGTTTATCTTGCTGTCCAAGTTCGCCGTTTCCTTCGCCATCAGCGGTACCGTGCCGGTTATTATCGGCATGTGGATACCCAATTTGATTTTTGCTGCCGTCGCCATCTGGCTGGTAAGCCGAGCCCAGAAATAAATTCTTTCTTCAGTCATGAGCAAAAAAACATCCCGCTCCCGTTTAGCCTATATCCTGATCGGGGCGCTGCTGGTTTCCACGATTTTTGTTACGCTTCAACCTTTTTTGCCGAAGCCGGGGTCGGATACCCCACCGCTACCCCCGCCGCCGCCGATTGAAAAAGTGGCTATTCCAAGTTTCAATGTGGACTCGGCTTTCGTTTTTGTGCAAAAACAGGTGGATTTCGGTCCGCGCGTGCCCAATTCGCCCGCGCACCAGAAATGTGCAGCCTGGTTTACAGGCGAATTCAAGCGCTACGGTTTGTCGGTCATTTCCCAGAACTTCAAAGCCACGCACTACAAAGGCACCACCTTTAATGCTGTCAATATCATTGCACAATACAAACCCAACCTGCCCAAACGCATCTTGCTGGCAGCCCACTGGGACAGCCGTTTTCAGGCAGACAAGGATGAAAAAAATAAAACCATGCCCATCGACGGCGCCGACGACGGCGCGAGCGGCGCAGCGGTATTGCTCGAAATAGCGCGCACCCTGGCGGCCAACGACGTAAACCTGGGTGTCGATCTGCTGCTGTTCGACGTGGAAGACCAGGGCGACGACAACGGCGCTTCCGAAACCTGGTGCCTGGGATCGCAGTACTGGTCAAAAAACCTGCACCGCCCGTCTTATATGCCGTATTCCGCCATTTTGCTCGACATGGTTGGTGCGAAAGGCGCCCGGTTTATGAAGGAAGGCGTTTCCATGCAGGTGGCCCCGCAAACAGTCGAAAAAATCTGGAGTCTCGCATCTTCACTCGGATACGGCAACTATTTTGTACCCGACCCGCGTTCGGGCATTACCGACGACCATGTGTTCGTGGCGCAAGGCGCAGGTATTCCCATGATAGATATTATCAGCACGCCCAATGAGGGTGATGATCCCTTCGGCCGGCACCACCACCGCCATTCCGACAATATGAGTGTGATCGATAAAAACACACTCCAGGCAGTTGGCCAGACGCTGACTGCGTTTGTGTATCAGACGTACAACGGGGTCCTGTAGTAGTGCGAAGTCGTCAGTGCGAAGTGCGAAGTCTTAAGCCACTCACGTTGTTCTTGACTTCGGACTTCGCACTGACGGCTTCGCACTACTTTCAGACTTCGCACTACTTCAGACTTCGCACTTCGCACTGACGACTTCGCACTTGAATATCACCGGCTTCGAGGGCGACGCATCCAGATCAAAAGAAGCCGTTTGCAGGTTCAGCAAATAAAACCCGTCTTTCACTTCATTGGGTACATAAATCATTTCCGTGATCGTGCAATGCGTGCGTATGGCCTCCGGATATTGCCAGAATGCGCGGTGTGCCAGGAGCGCGCCGCCGTCTTCCTCGCGATCCACGGAAGGCAGGTCGAGCAACAGGTGCTCGATGCCATTTTCAACTAAAAACGCGACTGCTTCGTGGTGCAGGTACGGCGGGTTGGCGCCCGAATAATTGGTGCGTTTTTTCAGGTCGTCATTGGGCAGGGTTCTGATAATCAGTGCTTTGGGTGCAGATGCGTCCCAGATT
Organism: Bacteroidota bacterium; assembly: GCA_029561355.1. GTDB lineage: Bacteria > Bacteroidota > Bacteroidia > Chitinophagales > Saprospiraceae > M3007. The sequence goes on from JAKQJD010000563.1 coordinate 31,994, forward strand.
TCTTCCAGTTGTTCGCGAAAAACAATCCGGTCGCCCGTTTCCGTTTTTCTGGGGTAAATACTGATCAGTTTGGCCGGAAAATGATGTTGTTGAAGGCAATCTCTCAGTACATACCGTTCACGCGAAATGTGTCCCACACATTCCGTATGTGTCCCGTTTCCATGCGGGTTAAAACGCACGTTGAAAAAATTCACGACCCCGCCCTGTGCGGTACTTCCAATAAAATTGCCGGCCACCACAGGTGAAAAATCGACGGGTGGCGCCCAGAAACAATTGGGGTTTTCCATACCGTTGCGCAGCGGAATGGACAGGTCGATGGGTTGTGAAAGGTTGGCTTCGTAAACAGAACCCTTGTGAAGGAATTGAATTTTCATAGTTTTGTAGAATCGCAAGTGCAATCAGGGCGCATACGAGGAGCGGAACGTGCCGGGTACTTTCTGAGAGCATGTTGATATTGTCCTGTTCTCGCCTCGACATGAAAACATCAACATGCTCTTCGTGTTTGAACTTTTTGAGATGATGCCGGTTTCTTTCGCGTTCATCGTGCCTTGAAAAAAATTGATCGAATATCCGTTATTTTCGCCGCCGTTCTGCGTTTAAAGGGAGCCATAAATTAAGAGCCTATCCGAAAACCTCAATGGGCCTGAAAAACCCATCTTTTAAAATCCTCCTTCGTTAAATTTTCAGTCCGTAGGCTCCGGCTACGAACCGAAAATTTGCCTTGACTGATTTCAAAATCCGGCCTTTTCAGCCTCCAATGAGGTTTTCGGATAGGCTCTAAAACCACATTTCTATGTTGATTCTTATCAGTATTGTTTTCATGATCATCGGGTTCATTTTGAACTCGGTTCTGAAAAACAAATTCAAAAAATACGCCCAGGTGCCGCTTACCAACGGCATGAGTGGCGCTGAAGTAGCCGCTACGATGCTGAATTTTTACGGCATCGGGAGTGTAAACGTCACGCAGGTAGACGGTCATCTGACGGACCACTACAACCCTGCCGACCGCACGGTGAACCTCAGTTACGACGTCTATCACGGTCGCAACGTTGCCGCCGCCGCCGTGGCTGCCCACGAATGCGGCCACGCCGTGCAACACTCTACTTCATATGCTTTTCTGCAAATGCGTTCGCAACTGGTTCCGGTAGTGACGATTGCTGCAAACCTGCAACAATACCTGTTCATGTTCGGTATCGCGGGCATCGGTTTTTTCAAAAGCCCGATTCTGCTGATCATTGCGCTGGTGGCATTCGGCATCACTACTTTGTTCAGCCTCATTACGCTGCCGGTAGAATTCGATGCCAGCCGTCGCGCACTCGCCTGGCTGGATGAATCAGGATTTGCCCGCGGCCGCGAATATGCCGGCGCAAAAGATGCGCTTACCTGGGCTGCCATGACCTACGTTTCTGCTGCACTGGCCGCGCTGGTACAGTTCCTGTACCTGTTGTGGGCGCTGCTCGGCAACCGGGACTAGGTGATTTAAGATGTAAGATTACATGATGTAAGATTTAAGATTGAAATGCGACATCACAAACAATCTTAAATCTTACATCATGTAATCTTACATCTTAAATCTTCAGGCTTCCTGAATATTCGTACCAATTACCCATTGATTCACCCCGATGCGGTGCCAGCCGTTGCTGCTGGTTTCATAAATAGTAACAACGGCATTCTGTTTCAATTCCGCCACCTTGGCGTTTGCCGTAGACGGGCCGCTGCGCACATTCAGGAAAGAAGACGTCACCTTGCCCTTCCGGGTGGCTGGTGGCGTAGTGGTGCCCGGACTTGCCAGCACCTGAATGTAGTCGGCACTGACAAATTGTCCCGGTCCGATGCGCCAGAAATTGGCCACTTTTTCAATCAGACTCACCACATCGCCCTTGTGTAGTTCACCAACTTTGGCATTTGCAGTCGAAGCCCCGGAACGTACGTTCACGAAAGTGGAAGTAACTTTTCCCTGGCGAATGCCGGTAGCAGGCGTATTTACTGGCGGCGTAGTAGTGGGCGGCGTTACAGGCGGTGGGGCGACGGTACCGCCTCCCTTCAATTGAATCGCCATTTTAACAGCTCGCAATGCATTTACCCGGCCGTAACCGAGGTATGGAGAGCGGCCACCCGCATCGTAGCCGCTGGCGATTTTATCGGTCGTTTGTTTAAAAATACTGCGGATCTGCTCCAGCGAAAGATTGGGGTTGGCGCTCAGCAGCAAGGCACAAATGCCTGCCGACAAGGGTGCTGCGCTGGAGGTGCCGCCGAATCCGCTGGTATAGGAATTTTGCAGGGTTCGACCATCCGCAGTGCTCACGGTAGCAGTGGTAATGCCCACGCCGTTGTTGCCATTGGTGGGCGCCGACATAAAAGCGTTGGGGCCGTAGAATGAATAACTCGAAGGCTCGTCCAGACTATTGGATGCGGTAATACAAAATACATCAGGGTGCGTAGCAAAATCGCTCACCTGCCGCGGCTGGTTGTTGGAAGCAGGATTGGCATTGCCTGCAGCGATAAAGATCGGAGTGCCTTTGCCGCCGCGCCCCTGAGAGGCTACCTTCCGGATAGTGTTGAATACCCAGGTGGAAAGCGGAACGGGTTTCGGAAAGCCGAGGCTACAGGAAATGATATCAGCGCCATTGAGCATGGCGTGTTCGAATGCTTTTACGATGGCATCGTCGCTCAATACGTCCAGTTTGATCGGAATGAGGCGGCTATTCGGCGCCGAACCCAGCACGCCCAGCGTATCCCAGGCGCCGACGGCAACGGCCGCGCAGGAGGTGCCGTGGCTGAATACGCCCCGCGATCCGTCACTGGCCACGAACCAGGGCGACACGTCGGCGCTGCGGGTGGCGGCATTAAAAGTGTTGCGGATTTTCGAGCCGTCGCCGCGCAACTGCGGGTGATCGGTGGAAAAACCCGTATCGATCACGGCAATCTTGATACCGGTCGAGCCCATCGACCCTATATACGCCCAGGCTTCTTTCACCTTGGCGTCGGCGCCACGGCGGAAATGTGCAGGACCATACACGGCATTGGGAATATCGATGATGGGAATTTGTGCACCGGTATTTTCCAAATGCCATTGCGAGGCGATGAACTTGCCGCCGGGCTGGCTGAAGTCGTTGGTGGTCGGTTTGGTAACAAATTCGGGTTCCGCTACCAGCACAAGGCGCTTTTTTTGCAGCAGCATGGCGCACTTGATCGGATTGGGCGAATCGGGCGTGGTGTTGACCCGGTAGGCATTAGTGCCCACCATTTCACGAATATTCAGCCCGAGTTCATCCAGAATGTCGCGCTGTTTGTCCTCCGCAGAGCCTGCCTTGAACTCCACGTACAAATAACCCGTCGGTACAAAAGCAGCATCATCTTCGTCATTGACGTACCATACGTGGGTGCCCACCGACACTTCGGGTTTTTCCCGCATCGCATCGAGTTTGCGGTCGATACCCGTTCTGGCAGTGACAATTTCAAAATCGCGGATCTGCTCGGGCACTTTGGTTTTACCCGAACTGCGTTTGGCGGCAGGCTTCATGCCGGACACGTAGCGCACGGCTGCTTCGGTTTTGCTTTTGGTAAATTTCAGGGTTTCCCCGCCGAATTTGAAGGTGGCAGTATTGACTTTCTTTGCCATTTGTTATGGGATGTACAGGTAAAAAGGTTGAGTGGTTGCGGGCGTATTTTGTCAAATTTCTAAAAAGGGATGATCGTTTCCGGAGTAAAAATAGGAAAACATGAACGCTTTGCGTAACGTATAAATATACGATTTCGCATGAGCGCTCCGCCAAACTTTCGGAAAGTTCTAAAACTTTCCGAAAGTTGGAGATACTTACTTGTTTTTTACCCGCATGGCTTCGCGCACAAGCGCTTCGTCGGCCAAATGCGGTACGGTTACTTTCAGGTCCGGATATTGCTCCATGGTGCGTTGCAAAGTGCTCATCGCGTGCGGGTTGCGTGCCCAGGCGCGACGACTGATGCCGTTGTTGACGTCCCAGAACAGCATCGAGCGCAGGCGCCGTCCGGCCGCTTCCGAACCGTCGAGCACCATACCGAAACCGCCGTTGATCACCTCTCCCCAGCCTACTCCGCCGCCGTTGTGCAGGCTCACCCAGGTGGCGCCCCGGAAAGCGTCACCGATCACGTTTTGCACCGCCATATCGGCCGTAAAACGCGAACCGTCGTAGATGTTGGCCGTTTCCCGGTAAGGCGAGTCGGTGCCGCTCACATCGTGGTGGTCGCGGCCGAGCACGATGGGGCCTGTTAGTTCGCCGTTTTTAATGGCTTCGTTAAATGCCTCTGCAATGCGCAGGCGACCTTCCGAATCGGCGTACAGAATACGCGATTTGGAGCCGACCACAGGGATCTGCTGTTTTGCTTTTTGTATCCAGATCAGATTGTCGTTCAACTGGCCCCGGATTTCTTCGGGCGTTTCGCGCAGCATGTCTTCAATTACGGCTGCCGCAATCTGGTCCGTCTTATCGAGGTCTTCCTGCAATCCCGAGCAACACACCCAGCGGAAAGGCCCGAAACCGTAGTCGAAACAAAGCGGCCCCATGATGTCTTCCACGTAGGAAGGGTAGCGGAAGGCGCCTTCCGTGTCGTTTGGTTTAAATACTTCCGCGCCGGCGTCGCCCGCTTCTTTCAAAAACGCGTTGCCGTAATCCCAGAAATAAAAACCGCCGCGTTCGTGCAGGGTGTTGACGGCTGCCACATGGCGCACAAGGGTAGCGCGCACTTCTTCGAGGAATTTTGCCTTGTCGGTGTTCAGCAATTCCTTTGCCTGCTCGAACGTATAACCCACCGGGCAATAGCCCAGGTCGTTGATGTTGTGGCAACTGGTCTGGTCGCTGCCGAGTTCAATTTTCACGTTGTCGCGCACGAAGCGTTCCCACAGTTCGACGATATTGCCGTGGTACACCAGTGCTACCGCTATTCTGTTTCGGCGACATTCCTCCATGCGGATGATCAGGTCGTCGAGGTCGGTGAACACGTTTTCTTTCAAGATATAGCCGTCGGTGATGCGCTGCTGCACGGCATCGCCGTCGATTTCGGCAATGACGCCGACCGCTCCGGTGATGACTGCCGCGCCCGCCTGTGCCCCCGACATGCCGCCGAGCCCGCTGGTGACGAACACCACGCCGCGCAGGTCGTCGGTGCCGATGCCCATTTTACGACCCGCATTCAGCAGGGTAATGGTGGTGCCGTGTACGATGCCCTGCGGGCCGATGTACATATACGAACCGGCCGTCATCTGACCATACTGCGTGACGCCGAGGGCATTGTATTTGTTCCAGTCGTCTTTTTTGGAATAATTCGGGATCATCATGCCGTTGGTGACGACCACGCGCGGCGCTTCCGGATGGCTCGGGAAAAGTCCCATCGGATGTCCGGAATACATCACAAGTGTCTGATTTTCCGTCATTTCCGACAGGTACTGCATGGTGAGCAGGTACTGGGCCCAGTTTTGAAAAACCGCGCCGTTGCCGCCGTACGTGATCAGTTCGTGCGGGTGTTTGGCCACTTTCGGATCCAGGTTGTTCTGGATCATCAGCATGATAGCGGCGGCCTGTTGTGAGCGGTGCGGGTAATCCGAAATAGGCCGTGCGTGCATGGCATAATCGGGCCGGAAACGATGCATGTAGATGCGGCCGTAGCGCTCCAGTTCGCCGACGAATTCGGCCGCGAGTTCGCGGTGCCATTCGGACGGGAAATAACGCAGGGCATTCTGCACGGCCAGCACTTTTTCCGTTTCGGATAAAACGCCTTCGATGACGCGGCGCGGAGCATGGCTCACGGTGGGGTCGAGCGGTCGGGGCGCCGGCAGGGTAGC
>JAKQJD010000579.1 GCA_029561355.1 Bacteroidota bacterium
AAATGGACCACCTCGCCCTGCCTTCCTTTTCCCCCGAAGGTTATTTACAAGCCGTCATTGAAATTCCGGCGGGTACCAACACCAAATACGAATACAACAAGACGTTGCTGGAATTTCAGCCCGATATCCGAAACGGCCAACCCCGGCGGGTGGATTTTATGTCATACCCGGTGAATTACGGATTTATTCCTTCCACGAAGATGAATAAAGAGCGCGGCGGCGACGGCGATCCACTCGACGTGCTGGTGCTGGCAGAGCATATTCCAACCGGAAGTGTGGTGGCGGTGCAGCCGATCGGACTGTTGCTGCTCAAGGACCTCGGCGAACTGGATAACAAAGTGCTGGCTATTCCCGTCGACGTTTCGAAGCGGATTATCCGCGCGACGGACTGGGCCGGTTTTCAGCGCGACTACAGCGCGATCCGGCATATTTTTGAAATGTTTTTTACCTACTACGATGGGCTGGGAACGATGACGCTGATGGGCTGGGCCGACGAAACGGCCGCATTGGAAGAGGTTAAAAAATGGCAAATGACAACTTGAAAACAACCATTTCCAATCTCTTGCGTTTTCTTTGCCGCATCGTAAAGACCCATATCCATGTGCGCTACTGTTTCTACTTCTTCCTACCCGGCTGTGGCCGCTCCTGATACCTTACGGTACAGTTATTTTCGCTCTATCGATGCAGCGGGTAACGACTGGGATCTTGCCGCCCCTGCGCACGATCTTTTTTTGCAACGGCCTTACCTGAATATCGTGGAAAGCAATCCGCCGGAAGGTATGCGTTTCGGATATCTGGTGTTTTACCGGCAGGAAGAACCCGTCGGCGTTGCCGTTTGTCAGATCAAGTTTTTCAAAGGCGACGACAATATCAACGACCTGAATGTTTCGGCAAAAGAACCCTGCTTTTTCCATGGGCTGGCACAATGGTTCAAACGCTGGGTGGCCGGCAAAACGGCTGCCGATATCCTCATTTGCGGCAATATGCTGCTGACCGGCGAGCACGGCTATTACTTTGATTATCAGAAAATTGGCGAAACGCCGGCTGCTGAAATCCTGGAAAAGGCCCTCAACGAGGTGGTGGAAATCATGAGCAACGAAGGTGTCAAAATGCCCGTTATTCTGGTCAAGGATATTGCGCCCGAACACCGCGTGCACGGCGAATCCCTTACCGGAAAAGGTTTTGTCGAATTCTGTATCCAGCCCAATATGGTACTGGAATTGCCCTTCCCCGATTTCGATGCGTACCTGGCCGCCATGTCGACGAAGTACCGCACCCGTGCCAAACGCGCCATCAAAAAAATGGAAGGGGTGGAAAAAAGGGAAATGTCGCTCGTCGATATCCAGCGCGAATTGCCGCGTATTTACGCCCTGTACAAGGAAGTGGCCAAAAATGCCGGCTTCAACATGGTCGACCTGAACGAGTACTACCTGCTTGCCCTGAAACGCGACTTCGGCCATGCTTTTCAAATGCACGGTTATTACCAGGGAGATACCCTGCTTGCGTTTTATACCACCATTTGTAACGGAGCGGAAATGGAAGCCCATTTTATAGGCTACGACAAACACCTCAACCACGACCTGCAACTTTACCTGAACTGCCTCTACGATATGGTGCGCATCGGTTTCCAGTGCGGTTGCAAAACGATCGTTTTTGCCCGGACTGCCCTGGAAATTAAAAGTTCTATCGGCGCCGTACCGCACGACCTGTTGTGTTACGTACGACACCAGAATTCATTTGTCAATAATTTTACCGGTACAATCCTGGATTATTTGAAGCCGGTGGAGGAGTGGGTGCCGAGGCATCCCTTTAAAGAAGAAAAGTGAGAGTGTGAGAGGGTGAGAGAAAGTGAGAGTCCGTAGCGTACACCGCTTCGCTCCAAAATCAATTTGACTGGAGCGAAGCGGTGTACGCTACGGACTCTCACTTTCTCTCACTTTCTCACCCTCTCACTTTCTAACGTATGATAGCGAACTGCTTTACCTGCAGCCGCCCTTCCGATTTGATCCAGAGCAGATACAAGCCCGGTGAAGGGCGTTCGAGTTGCACTTGCTGGTTGACAGACGCCATGTCGGTGGATGAGCCGTCCCAGATGATTTTTCCGGTGACATCGCTGATCCACCATTCCGCAGCGGCGGCTTTGCCGGATGTAGGCTGCACAATAAATTCTCCGTAATTTGGATTGGGAACAACCACGTATTCAGTTTCCGTACTGACCGGATCGGCCGTGCTGGCTGCACCTGCATCGATCCAGACCGCCGCTTCGTTGGTACACACGTGTTCCGAGGGGTCGAAAGATATACAGGCCCTGTTTCTGATCACCTGGCCCGATTCAATAAATGGTAACGGGCGTACGCTGAACATGATAAAGCCGAAGGAATGTGCAGGATCGACGGAGCGGGTAGGAAGATTGATCTCTTCAAAATACCAGCGCAGGTTGTTGTTGCCGTCGTTCAGGAAGGCGTATCCGTGGCTCGCACTTACCATATTGAGGGTGGAGGGGTCGAGCCGGGAATCGAGCGTATCGTAAATTACCACCTGATAGGCTGTATCTTCGCCCATGTTCTGAAAACGGATCATGTACAGCACCGACGCGCCGTCGGCAATGTCTGCCGGTGTCAGTACCGCATCTCCCAGCACCTGCACATCGTTTTGCGCCCAGGCGAATTCGCTGGAGTATATGAGCAAAAGAATAAACAGGGAAGAAAGAGAACGTTTCATGACCACAGAAATCAGTTACTTGATTAAGGTAAAGTGTGGATGATTAATTTTTCAGAACCCGAAGGTAATGAAATTTTCTTTGCCTGCTTCAATGTTAACACTTACACGAATGCAACTGCGCTGGCAAATTGCCCAATTTTTCGAAATCCGCTGGTGGCAACATTACCTTTCCGGAAAAGAGAAAAACGACTACCTGAACTGGAAAAAAAACTACTGGCGCGGCCTGCTGGACCGGCTGGAATTGCCGGTGCCTGAAAACGCCAGCGCACTGGACGCCGGCTGCGGTCCGGCCGGGATTTTTACCGTGCTGGAAGGCAGCAAAACGGATGCGCTGGACCCCTTGCTGGAACGGTACGAACGCGAATTGCCGCATTTCCAGCGTACAGATTATCCTACGGTGCGGTTTTTTTGTCAGCCGCTCGAACTGTTTGAGCCGGAACAACCCTATGACCTCGTTTTTTGCCTCAATGCGATCAATCATGTGGCCGATCTGGAAGTGTGTTTCGACCGGCTCGTTGCGTGCACCTGTCCCGGCGGCAGTTTGGTGCTGACCGTCGATGCGCACAATTACGGCTGGCTGAAACGGATTTTCCGCGCTTTTCCCGGCGATATCCTGCACCCGCACCAGTACGACCTGCCTGAATATGAAGCCATGCTGACGCGGCGCGGTTTACGGATCGTGCGGCGGGAATTGTTGAAGAAAGAACGTATTTTCAGTTACTACGCGCTGGTGGCGGTTCGCGGCGCTTAGCGCGAGCATACGTGCTTTTTGTGTTGAGTGTTTAGGATGTGATTTTTAGTCCTTTACGAAACACTACAAACAATAAACCAAACACGCTTTAGCGCTGACCGGCGCGCCCTTTCCATTCATATTTTTTGTAAAACAGGCTGCCTGTGCCGACCAGCGGTATGTACAAGGTGTGCAGTACGAAAGCGGGAACAAACCACCGCAACAAGTCCGTACGCCCAAAAAAACGGCACATTTCCCGCAGGAGCAACCAGTCGAAAACGGTTTTTATAAATAATTGAAAAACAAGAGTTTGCAGGACATTTTTGCTTTCGTCAAACAGCGACATCAAACCCAGATTTATCCAGATACTCCAGCAAAACAGGAAAACGGCCAGCAGGCTCAACCGCACGGGCCATTCCGGCAATCCGGCGTTTTTAGTGCCCCAGCGCAGGCGTTGCTGCACGAACGACCGCCAGTCGGGTTTGGCTTCCGTACGAACCACGGCTTCCGTATTTTTCAAAAAAACGATCCGCCCCGGAAACCGCGCCGCCAGTTTCTGGATCAGGAACATATCGTCGCCGGAAGCGGTGTCTCGGTTGCCTTCGTAGCCGTTCACCGCCTGAAATGCGTGGCGATAATAAGCCAGGTTGGCGCCGTTGCCCATGCGCTGAAACCCGAGTTGGATACCGGCGCCGGTAATGCCCATCAGCCCCAGAAAATCGAGCGACTGAAAGCGCTGGAGCAGATTTTGTTCGCGGTGAAACGCCACAGGACCGGTGAGCAGCAAGGGTTCGTCCGGGGCATTCAGGCGGGAAACGATGGTCCTCAGCCAGTTTTTTCCAACCATACAATCGGCGTCCGTGGTGACGATGATGTCTCCCTGCGCCCGCGAAACGCCCAGTTCGATGGCATGTTTTTTATTGGCACGTTCGGAAGCGGCTGCGGGCAACACCGACGACAAACGCAATACATGTAAGGAAGCCGTACCGGTGTATAATCGTGCATAGTTCTCCACTACTTCTGCGGTTCCATCTTCCGAAAAATCGTCGGGCACGATGATTTCCAGCAAATGAGAAGGGTAAGATCCGGACAAAATGGAATCCAGGCAATCCGTAATCTGCGTTGCTTCGTTTCTGGCCGGAATGAGCACGGTGACGGTCGTTTGCAGCTGCCATTCCGCAGGCGTTTTCCAGACCGGCGTTTTTCGCCATCCATACAGGTACACCAGCATAAGCGCGGCATAGGCGAGGGCGAGGAGGATGGAAAAGAGGAGCCAGGGGGGCATGGGTTATTGGTTATTAGTTGTTGGTTATTGGTTATTAGTGCGGTAGAACTTGGGCATTGGATGTCGAGACATGAGTTATTCCGAATTTTCGCTCAAATCCAACTGGGCGCTGGTTTTGTACTCAACAAGCCGAAAAAGCGGCCGGAAATATGTGGCAAAACAACAATGTTTTATGGTTTTACGGAGTTAAATATATTTTGTTGGAAATACTACCTTTGTCCCATGTAATACATCCCGGCAGCCAGGCCGGTAAAATGTGCAAATGCCTCGTAACCACCCTGATAACTAATAACCAATAACAAATAACCAAAAATGTCAGAACCACAGCGTCTCATTTCCATCAAAGCCGCGCTTCAGGAAAAACGCACTCCCCTGTACGAAAAGATCGTGCGCTGGACCTGGCGATTGCTCATCGGCGGCATGATCGGAGTAGCCATTCTTTTTGTGGCGATGAATTTCACGGCCATTCCTTCTTTCCGCGAACTGGAAGATCCCGCTTCGGCAGTTGCCAGCGAGGTGTTGGCAGGTGATAACACCGTTTTGGGTCGCTATTTTATCGAAAACCGGGTGCCTGTGGCTTATGAGGACTTGAGCCCGCACCTCGTCAATGCACTGATTTCCACGGAAGACGTGCGGTTTCGGAACCACTGCGGCATCGATGCCCGCGCTGTGGGCAGGGTGGTGTTCCGTACGGTACTGATGGCCGATCAAAGTTCGGGCGGTGGTTCTACCATCACCCAGCAGCTGGCAAAAATGCTGTATTCCGACCGCGATTTCAAGGGGATGAACAAGATCGAAAAGACGTTCAAACTCGTTTACATGAAATTGCGCGAGTGGATCACAGCCGTCAAACTGGAACGTTCCTATACCAAAGAGGAGATCATCGCAATGTATCTCAACCAGTTCAACTTCATCAACAACGCCTACGGTATTCACGCCGCTGCGGAAGTGTATTTTGGTAAAACACCCGAAACGCTCACTGTTCAGGAGGCAGCCGTGCTGATAGGCATGCTACAGAATCCATCCTATTTCAACCCCAACCGTTTCCCCGACCGCACCATCCGCCGCCGCTGGATTGTGCTGGCGCAAATGCGCAACAACGAGGTGCTCACCGAAGCGCAGTTCGACAGCCTCAAAGTGCTGCCGCTCGATATGAGCCGTTTCAAAAAAGTGAATTTTACCGACGACAAGGCGCCTTACCTCTGCTCCGAACTGAAAAAAGACCTTTACAAAATCCTCAACGAACCCGAAAGCCGCCGACCTGACGGCTCGAAATACGATATTTACAAGGACGGACTGAAAATTTATACCACCATCGACCCGGTGTATCAGCAGTATGCGGAAGCGGCGATG
>JAKQJD010000437.1 GCA_029561355.1 Bacteroidota bacterium
AATGTTCTCCCTCTCCTGTCGCGGCCGCCTGCTCGATCTTTCCCATCCCGTCGTCATGGGCATTCTGAATGTCACGCCCGATTCGTTTTACGACGGCGGGCGATACACCGAATCCGATGCATGGTTGCAACAGGCTGAAAAAATGCTGTCCGAAGGAGCCGCTATGCTGGATATCGGCGGCGCATCTTCCCGGCCCGGCGCTATAGATGTAGAAGAAAAAGAAGAAATCCGCCGCGTGACCTCCGCCATTGGCACCATCTTAAATCGTTTTCCCGAAACGCTCATTTCCGTCGATACCTGGCGCGCTTCGGTGGCCAAAGCCGCCGTGAATACCGGCGCGGTGATCGTCAACGACATTTCCGCAGGGCGCCTCGATCCCTTGATGTATGAAACTGTGGCAGCACTCGATGTACCGTACATTCTGATGCACATGAAAGGTACACCCGCAGATATGCAGCAAAAACCTGTTTATGAAAATGTGGTAACGGAAGTGCTCGACTTTATCATTGCCGAAGTACAACGCCTGCGTATGCTGGGCATCCGGGACATCGTAGTCGATCCCGGTTTCGGATTTGGCAAAACCATTGCGCACAACTTCGAGTTGCTGAAAAATATGCACGTGTTCGGGCGTGTAACCGGCTTGCCCGTGCTGGCCGGACTTTCCCGTAAATCCATGACCTACAAGTTTCTCGGCATTTCACCCGATCAGGCACTTAACGGCACTACCGCCCTGAACATGGTTGCCCTGCAACAGGGCGCATCTATTCTTCGGGTGCACGACGTGCGGGAAGCGGTGCAGGTGGTACAACTCTGGGGAATGATGAACGATGAACGATGAATGATGAATTTTGGTGGTCACTTTCGGCATTTTCATTTCAGAAGCCGAAAGTGACCACCAAAAATTCATCATTCATCATTCATCGTTCATCATTCTTTTTTCCTCCCTGCCCGCACCCGGTTCACAAACGCATCGGCCAGCGAAGGGTTGGCGGCGACGATCTCGTAGGTCTCTCCGTCGGGCATTTTGATCTGTGTATCCTTGCTTTTAAGTGCCAGGAGCGCATCGTTGAATTTCGTGCTGCTCGATACCACGTTTAGCGTACCGGCCTGATAACCAAAGAAATACCAGAGGTCGGCCGAGGGTTTGATGTACAGGTAAAAACGGTCGTCCTGGTTGCCGGGCATTTTATATTCCACGAACGTAGTCAGGACCTTATTGAGCGGTTCGCCATTGATGGAAACGACGGGAATTTTGTCTTCCAGGCTAAGGAACGACTGGTATTCCGCATTCCAGATCACCGGGTGGCGGCCGAGGAGGAAGGCGAAATTGTTGTCTTTTTTCGGCAGGTTGATGAAGTTACTTTGCAGGTTGCTCATCACCTCGGTCATATCGGCGTCGGTACTCACGAATTCGCTCACCGCCGGCTGGTAAAACGCCGAATTGGTATTGTAAATCGCCACCTGCGCGTCGAAACTGGAGGCTTTGATGTCGTTTACCATAATGTCCATCAGCGTTTTCGGGATAATGATCTCCATACCCGTCATAAACTCGCCGGTTACGTTGTAACCCGTGCTGTCGGTCACCGTGTTAAAATCCGATTTGAGGCGGCCGGCGCCTTTCACTTTCATGTACGCCAGTCCCGAACCCAGGTTGAGCGGACCTTCAGCCTGCACCGTCCCGACGCGGTTGTCGAACACCATACGGCTGCCGCGCCAGGGGCTTGCGCCAACGAGTTTTGCGGAGTCGCCGAAAATGAAGCGGTCGTTTTTGGCTTCGTAGGTAAACACGTCCTGACAGTTCATAATCGGCCTGTCGACACGTGCATACGCCGGCAGCAGAATGCGCGGGTACATGTCGCCGAGTTCGCGCGACAGGAAAAAGCCGGTCACCAGTGGGTCTTCCGTTTCGTTTTCCGCTTTTTTGATGCGGATAATCGGGTTGTTTTTGTCCACTTCCGTGTACACGCTGAACCACTGGTTGTTGGGCAGTTTATCGGCATCGAGTTTGGAAAAACCTTCAAAACGCATGTTCGGCTGGTTGCCGCGCAGGATGATCTGGCCTTTGAAGCGCACCTTAGGCGCCATAAAGAAACTGTCTTTCTCCGCGAGGTCGCCGTTGGCGGTGGTCAGTACGTTTTTGGTAGACTGGGTGCCCGGACCGCGGCGTTCGCCGATGATGTTGTTAAAAAACACCTCCTGGTTGTGACCGGGAATATTGTATTCGTAGTAGCCGGTGGCTTTGTACAGTTTTTTACCAAGAATATCGACCACCGCGCGGTTGATCGTGTGGTACTTCGTAATGGTGTCCGCCAGGATGCGGGCATTCGTGATCTGCTTCATTTTACCACCCGGCTGGATGAAGATATCGGCCGTATCGGGCGGGTAAATGAAAGCGTCGGCCGACTTGACCACCTTTACGCCGCCGATGCGGAGCAGGTTGGTTTTCATGTCGTACAGTGCCGTTTTACCGTTAAATGCCAGTGTATCCTGGTCGGGGTCGATGGAAACGAAGTTGCCCGGTTTCTTCTCATCGGCTTTAAAAACGATGGTTTTAGCCTTCATATCCCAGGTAAATTCGTTCATCGACGTACGGTACTGGTCGAGTGGCAGCGTTGTGGTGGCGCTTTCCGAATTGGCTTTAAAAATACCCGTTTGCGCGTCGAAATCCAGTTCGCCATCGATGTTTTTGGAGTCGAATGCGATACCCTGCCCGTCGAGCGATTTGATTTCGAGGTTGGCGGTGTCGGCGCTGGCCTGGAACGGACCGTAGGAAATCTGTTTCGAGGTCAGTTTACCTTCCGCCCATTCGAATACGCCGCGTCCTTTCAGACCGCTGGGTGTGAGCACGAGTACACCTTTGTGCGAGTAGCCGCTGGCCTTGAAGAGTTCGAAGGCTTTGTCTTTACTTTCCACGTACATGGAGTCGCGGAAAGGCAGCCAGTTGACCGATACGTTCTGGCCTTTTGCCTGCGGTACTTTCACTTTGCTGGCCCTGTCTTCTTCCATGAAGAATTTTTTGGCCGTTCCGGTGGTTTGTTTGGGCCGGAAAATCAAGTCCTCCGATTCGATGTCGGCGGTCAGGTATTCGAGTGTGCCTTTGCCGAGAAAACCCTTGTTGCTCAGGTCGAGTTCGCCGGTGTAATTCCCCTTGGCCGAATAAGTCGGATAACCCTTGGCGGGCGTTTTGTGCTTGAAACCGAATGATTTGTCTTCGTCGCGCACCACGATCGTTTCCTTGAATGGCGGGAAAATCGTAGCGGACGACATTTCTCCTTTAAACCGCAGTTGGTCCTTGGTGTAACTGTCGAGGCTGTTGAAAGAGAACGGATCGAGTTTAAAATAGAACGAATCGCGGGTGTACACACCGCCCTGCGTTTCCTTGCGGTCGTAATACACGAACGAGTTTTTCTTCGATTGCAGCGACGGGAAAGTCGGCAGCGTGTCTTTACCCGACTTGTTGTTGGGCGCGTCCACGAGCAGCGCACCCGACAGCCGTTCGATGGTAGAGTTCATCGCATCGGCCATTTTCTGGCCGTTTTTGTCGGTATTTCCGTTGGGAATATAGAAGTCGAGGTGGCGGACCGAATCGAATTCCACCTGGAATTTTTCGTAGTTGAAGCGCATGTTTTTACCCTCGAACAGGGCATATCCCGCAAACAACCGGCCGTTGAAGCGCATATCGCGGTTTTTCAGCAGGGTAAATTCGCGGTCGTACGGCACCACCGCTACCTTTTTGCGCTGGCTGATCTCGATTTTTTTCACCTCGAACACCTCCGTTTCCTTGGTTTTCAGGTCGAGGTGCGCATTGGCCTGGGTACTCGAAGAAATAATGTTGATGGCGTCGAAGTCACGTTTGCCCTGACTGGCGAGCGCATAGAGTTCGAGTTTATCGCGCAATTCGATCTCGTGCCGGTCGAAGTAGTAGTTGATATAACCTTCTTCCACCATCTCCGCGAGCAGGGTTTGAATGCTGGAATAGTCGAATTTCGGATTGATCTCCTGGGCGAAGGCATTATCGGACACCAGACGGCCGTTGCCGGCGTCCTGGTTACTTTTCCGCCACAGGATGTACAGGGTGGAAATCGGGTTTTTGTCAGAAATCATCTGCATTTTGTGGTATTCAGCCGGGTTGAAGTGGTTGCTGCTTTCAAAACTCACTTTCTGCTCCACACCTTTTACCGTACCGATGCGCGCGCCGATCTCCAGGGAATCCTGGTTCAGGTGCCAGGCGATGCGGTCGGTGTTGAGGTTCATATTGTAAAACGAGGAGAAAAACGGGTTTCGCTCCGAGCCCTTATCTCCTTTGGAAATCGTGATGACCTGTCTGGGAATGTCGACGCGCAGGTCGGCAGCGGGGTGATAGAGGCTGTCCTGATCCATGTATAAACGTGCGTCTACCCCTTCGGCCACGATACTTTCGCCGCGTTTGATGATAAACAGCGGTCCTTTTCCGTAAAAAACCTGTTCGCGTTTTTTATTGTAAATGCGCACCTGGGCGGGTTCGTTGCCCGATCCATAGCCGTAGAGCGAATTGCCGGCCAGTTTGAAACCGCCCGTATATTCAATGCCGGCGCCTATTTTGGTAATTTTCAACACTTTGGCAAAGGATTCGAAACGAGGAAACTGAAAATCCTGCAGCGAATCGGGCCTGGCGCTGGCTGCCCGGGCACGCACGATTACGTTGTTCTCGAATTTGCCCGGCACCCCTTCTTTAAAATAAAGCGGATAGTACAAAATCGCCGAATCGCATTGAAACAGCGGCTTCACGGCTTCCACCTTGTATTTCGTCAGTTCGGCATAAATACTCGAATCGAGCCCCGCTTCCGACCACGACACCCGGCCGCCGACGCCGCGCCAGACGCCTTCGAAAGGCAGGTAGCGGCCGCTGGTTTTGCGCACGGTCGTCGAGTCGATCTTTCGCGCGCCGATCAGGTCCACGTCTTTAAACGTCACAGCAGGTATCCGATCCTTGTATTCGAATTCGAAGCCGCCTTTACGGGTTTTCCAGGTAACGGAGCCGCCTTCACCGATCTTGAGCGCGCGCTGCTCCATGAAGTCGGCAGAAAATTCGAGAAACTGTCCGATGGGTTTCGCCTTGCCTTTTTCCACGTCGGCCAAAACGTTTTCCGCAAAACTGTGCCAGCGGCGGAACAGCGTGGTATCCGCGTCGCTGCGGGCTGCGGACAGGGCATTGACGTAGTTTTTGAAATAAGGGAACGGCGCGAGTTTCTGGTCGCGTAAAATATTGGAAACCAATATGATGTGCTTCATATTGTCTTCACTGAACGCGCCGGTACGGTATATTTTTTTAAATACGGAAAACGACTCTTCCATATCGGGTCGTTTGGACGCGGTCATGAACTGGCCGAGCTGGTCCACAAATTCGTTGGGAGCCTCGGAAAAACGGGCCGGCGCCTGCGCACCTGCGCCCGCAGGAAGCAAAAACAGGGCGAAAAACAACAGGATGGCAGCGGCGGAAAAGGAGGATTGTTTGATCATCTGAAACTTGGCAAAATTTGATAGTAGGCCCGAAAACGCCGGGCAAAAAAATATCATGTATCAGGATTGGCTGGATTCCGGACTGTAACGAAGAAACTGGGAAAATGGTACACAAGAATAGAAGTGAGAGGTGAGAAGTGAGAGGTGAGACGCGTAGAGTACGCCGCTTTTTTAAGAAGTGAGAGGTGAGAGGTGAGAAGTGAGATGCGTAGATTCCACCTGCTTCGCTCTACGTCTCCATAGTTCTGGGGCGAAGCAGGTGGAATCTACGCATCTCACTTCTCACTTCTCACCTCTCACTTCTGAATCACCTCTCACTTCTCACTTCTGAAATCGTATGCAGAGCCAATTCCCCCGTTGTGTTTGCCGCACTTTTTCAAAACCCGCCTGTTGGGCATTTTCTACAATAATCGTTTCGTCTTCGGCCAGGATACCCGACACGAGCAGCCAGCCGCCCGGGCGGGTCATTTCGGCAAGGCGGGGCAAGGAATCCAGTATGACGTTGCGGTTGATATTGGCCAGGATCCCGTCGAATTGAGTGCCCTGCACATCGTTCAGCGTGCCGCAGCGGGTGGTAATATTGTGCACGTCGTTGGCAAGGGCATTTTCCACCGTGTTGCGGTACGATTCCTCTTCAATATCGACGGCCTCGATGTCGGAAGCGCCGAGTTTGGAGGCCAGAATGGCCAGGATACCGGTACCGCAGCCGTAATCGAGCACTTTAGCGCCTGCGAGCGGCAGGTGTTCCATGGCGGCGATGCATTGCCAGGTGGTTTCGTGGTGGCCGGTACCGAAAGCCATTTTGGGGTTGATGACAAGTTCCCATTGCACGTCGGGCTGCGGCGGGTGAAAGTCGGCGCGTACGGCGCAAAAGTTGCCGACGATGACCGGCTGAAAATTGCTTTCCCAGATTTCGTTCCAGTTCTGGGCGGGCAAAAAAGTCTGCTCGATGCTGAACGGGAATTGCTGAGACAGGTCTTCCAGCACGCGGTCGACTTCCGTTTTGGAAGCATTTTCGGGCAGGTAGGCGTCGAGGCCTTCTTCCGTTTCTTCAAACGTATCGAACGGCGCGTCGGAGAGGTAGGCCAGCAAAACCTGGGCGGTATCGGGATCGGTGCGGAGCGTGTATTTCCAGTAATCCATGCGGGAGATTTTTAGGGCACAAAGAAAGTGCTTTGCAGGGATGCTCCCCAACTCTTTTTGTCAAAACGGGCATATTGCCTTGCAGGCCGTGACAAATGCAAAACTCTTCCGTTCTTCGCGGCGCAAACTTTCTTGTTCACCTTAGCCTTTGCTGTATGAAACAATTTCTCACCTTAATTCTATGCTGGGCCGTGTGTTCGGTCCACCTGATCGCACAGGATGCAACGCCTGCAATTGCGAAATATTTGCAGGAAAACAAAGACAAATGGCACCTCGATGCCGAAGAAGCCGCCCACGGCTGGGTAGTTTCCGATCAGTACACCACCAACCAGATCACCCACATATATGTGCAGCAAACCATTTACGGTCTGAAACTGCACAATGCCGTGAGCACTGCAGCCATGAAAAACGGCTCCGTCGTGCTGTTCAACAGCCGGTTTACGCCGAACGCAGCCGCTATGACTAATACCCGTCCCGGCACGCAGGTGCTTGCAGAACAGGAAGCGGTATTGCGCGCAGCGGAAAGTGTGCAACTGGTCGTCACGAATCTGAAAGAGACTACCGGTGAACACGCAGGAACACAGGAACGCCTGTTTTCTTCCGAAGGAGATGCAAAAAAACCAGTCAGGGTGTATCCGGTTTATCAAAAAATGGCCGACGAGATCCGCCTGGCCTGGAACGTTGAAATTCAGGCCAAAAGCGACTGGTGGAGCATCCGCGTGGATGCCATGACGGGCGTGGTGCTCGACAAATCCAATTACACCGTTTACTGCAATTTTGAAAAAGAAGCGTTCGGTCATGTTCATGCCGCCGGCTGCACCCCTGCTGCGGATTTTTTCAAGACCGTGGAAGCGGCGCCTGCCTTCAATGCGCAGGCATCGTACCGCGTTTTTCCTTTTCCCGGTGAAAGCCCGAACCATATTGCACACCAGATCGTCAACGACCCTGCCGACCTGCAGGCTTCTCCTTATGGCTGGCACGATACCGACGGAGCGCCCGGCGCGGAATTTACCACCACCAACGGCAACAACGTAAATGCCTCGGAAGACCGCGACGACAACGATACCACCGGCTACGCACCCGACGGCGGCGCGGCGCTGGTGTTCGATTTCCCGTATACGCCCCAGCTGTCGCCGACAGTCTGGCAGGATGCCGCTATCACGAACCTTTTTTATGCGAACAACTTCATGCACGACATGACCTACCGCTACGGTTTTACCGAGGAGGCAGGCAACTACCAGGAAAATAACTATGGCCGCGGCGGCGAAGGCGGCGATGCCGTTCAGGCCGACGCACAGGACGGCTCCGGCACCAACAACGCCAATTTCAGTGCACCGCCCGATGGCATTTCAGGTCGTATGCAGATGTACCTCTGGACGGTAGCTACTTCCGACAGTATTACCATGATGGACGCTTCCGGCATGGCAAGTAAATTCTTCGCTCCGCGTTCCGGTTTCGGCATTCCCGTTTCCAGTCCGCTGACCGCACAACTCGTTCTGGTAGAAGACAATACGACGCCGACGGCCGATGGTTGCGACCCTATCCTGAACGCCGCAGCACTGGCCGGCAACATCGCCCTGCTCGACCGGGGCAACTGCAATTTTGTACAGAAAGTAAAAGCGGCACAGGATGCGGGCGCTATCGGCGCCATCGTGTGCAACAACGTGGGAGGCGCTCCGTTCTCGATGGGCGGCAATGACCCGACCATTACGATACCCTCCGCTATGATTTCACTCACCGACTGCGGAACGTTCCTGCTCGCGATGACCAACGGTCCGGTGACCATCACCATCGAACCGCCGCAGGGCGATGCCGACCACGACAGCGATGTGGACAACGGTATTATCGCGCACGAATACGCACACGGCATTTCCATTCGCATGACCGGAGGACCGGCCAATTCGGATTGCCTCAATAACGATGAACAAATGGGTGAAGGCTGGAGCGACTGGTACGCGCTGATCAGCACCATCAAACCCGGCGACGACCGCTTTACCCTGCGTCCTATGGGTACCTACGCGCTCGGGGAAGCGACCACGGGTGCAGGTATCCGGAATCAGGTGTATACCACTGATTTGAGTATTTGCACCTACACGTACGACGACCTGCCCGGCACCGGCGGAGAACCGCACAATGTCGGCGAACTCTGGACGGCCATGCTGTGGGACCTTTCCTGGGACCTGATCGATCAGTACGGCTACGACGAAGATATTTTCAATGGTACGAGCGGCAACAACATTGTCCTGAACCTGGTGACGAACGCCATGGGCCTGCAGGCTTGCAGCCCCGGTTTCGCGGATGGCCGCGATGCCATTCTGGCGGCCGACGAGTTGCTGTACAACGGCGCCAACAAGTGTCTGATCTGGGCAGCCTTCGCACGCCGCGGACTGGGTTTCTCCGCCGATCAGGGAAGTTCTTTCGATGTATCGGACGGCACTTCGGGTTTCGATCTGCCGCCGGTGTGTCTGGTAGCGGTCCTTGCACCGGACGCCGACTTTTCGGTCGACAAAACCAGTAGTTGCCTCGGCCTGGCTACGTTCCAGTTTACCGATCAGACGCAAAACATCGCACACACCTGGTTGTGGGATTTCGGCGACGGATCCACCTCTACGGAAGCGAATCCGGTACACCAATACACAACTTCGGGCATTTTCACGGTAAAACTGACCGTTACCAACAACATCGGCGCAGACTCCATTATCTCGACCGACCTCATTACAGTGAGTGCCATACCCGCTCCCACCGCCGCGCCGGTAACGATTTGTGCCGGCCAGAGCGCTACCCTGACCGCCAACCTAAGCAGCCCGAACGCTACAGCCGAATGGAAGGACGGCACTGGAGCGATTGTTTTCACAGGCCCTACGTTCCAGACCCCGCCGCTGCTCGCGACCACAACTTTTATCGTGAATGAAGCGGAAAGCGCGCCGGTGCAACACATCGGTCCTGCCGGCCCCGGCACAGGTGGCAACCACAACACCAGTTTCCTCGCGGAAGTACAGTTCACTGCCGAAAAAGCGTTCACCATCAAATCGGCGCTGGTAAGGGCGCAGGGCGCAGGCCCGCGCGAAATCCGCCTGGTGGATGGTTCCGGGAACGTGATCCAGTCCATTACAGTTGACATCCCGGATGGAGAAGGCCGGATCGACCTGAATCTTCAGGTTCCGTCCCCAGGTGATTATGCCCTGGCAGCAGGCCCGAACGTAAACCTGTTCCGCGACAACGCCGGGGTGGTTTATCCGTTCACGATCAACGGACTGGTGAGTATCACCGGTTCCAATGCCGGTCAGGCCGGATTCTACTACTATTTCTACGACTTGGAAGTACAGGAAACACCGTGCCGCAGTGCCGGCAATCCGGTAACCGTGACGGTAACGCCGGGTCCGGTGGCAGGTTTCACGACCGTACTCAACGGACTGGTTGCAACATTTACCAATACGTCTACCGGCAACCCGACTTCCTTTTCCTGGAATTTCGGCGACGGCGGCACTTCTACCCTGGCCAGCCCGACGCATACTTATACGGTGCAGGATGTTTATACGGTAACACTGACCGTTACCAACGGAAGTTGTACAACCACGTATACGCAGGTGGTCGATTTCACGACGGCGACGAATGCACCGGCAACAGCACCGTTCGACGTATTGCTGTCGCCCAATCCGGCAACAGGACAAACCAACCTGACGCTGACCGGCAACCCCGGCGGACATACGACACAAGTGACCTTGTACAGCATCGACGGGCGTCTGGTGAAAACCGGCCGCTACGACCTGTTGCAGGGCAGCGTATTGCGTGTCGGTCTGGAAGGTCTGATGCCGGGTATGTACCTGGTTAAAACGCAGGCGGAGAACGGTGTGGT
>JAKQJD010000610.1 GCA_029561355.1 Bacteroidota bacterium
CAAGGGTGGCTATTATGATACTGAAAGCATAATAAACACGTGTATTACGACTGGTTAATGAAATCCTGTTTTCTTCTGTTTTAATGTTCCACTTATACCAGCCGTACAGAGTGATAGCAAAAAAGTAAACCTGCAGAAACATGTCTGCATATAATTGGACCTGAAAAAAAAGAAGAAACAGAAATGCTTCGTTGACAATTCCAGTAGGCCAGGTAAGAATATTGGATCTGGATGCAAGGTAAACGGAAGCCAACCCGGCCAGGGTTCCAATTAATTCAACATAACTGATCGGGTAGTTCAGTATTTCAATAGCAACGTTTTCTATCTGGAAAAAAGACATTCGTATTTATTCTTTGAGGCTCATTTGCATAATATGTATTCTATGCGAATCATGGTTTAAATTGATCCGAATAAATGGCTAAGGCCTTGAATAAAAACCAATGTTTACCATTTCCCAAAATTTGCCTGCTCCGGAAACATCCGGATTCCCCCACTACGCAGCCCTCATCCCGCCATAATATTTTTCATTATAAATGTAGGAGAGAATACCCAACACGAAGAATACCAGCATGACCACCATGCCTGATTGCCACCCGTCGACCATGAGATTGGAATACGTGGCGCCGATGAGGTCGAAAAACAGTCCCGCATAGGCCCATTCCCTGATTTTCGGGAAACCCGGAACGAGAATGGCGATGCAGCCCAGTAGTTTCGCCACTCCGATGAAGAAGATAAAATACTCGGGATAACCCAGGCGCGTGATAAATTTCACGGTCTCAGGCTCCATCATGACGTCGGGTATGGAACTAAAAATCATAAGTCCTGCGAAGAGGACAGTACTAATCCAGTAGAGGATTTTTGTTTTTTTCATATGCAAGTATTTAGCCCCGGTTGGATCCGGAGCGTGTTTTTATGCCTAAAAATAGTTTAAAAATGGAATTCCCGTTTTTTTAAAAAATCGGTTTACTGGCATTCATCGGCTGCCATACCCGCCCCGAACAGGGCTTTCGGCGCTCCATAATCTTTCCACCAGCATACCACAGGCATATCAGTTGGTCCGACAGCCTTGGCCAGCACCCTCCACGCGCCGTTTTCCTTTTTCAGCAAACCGAACACACTTTCTGAAACAAAACCTTCCTCGGCGCCTTCTTTCAGGGGCGTTTTGGAAAAATCCAATGGTTTGCCGTCCGGCTGGAGCATATTGCCTGCCACATATATGTAATTGTCGAGTGTATTCAATACTGTCGCGTCCAACTTGACGGGTATGGTGAGCGTTTTTTCCACTTCAGCGCGCAGTATGTCCAGCGCAGGTTGGTAGTGTACCAATTTTACGGCGCTTAAAGCGGCATTGGCCTCCGTTTCCACTTCAGCGCGCATGCCCATGAGCACTTCTTTCTGATATCCCACCGGTACTTCGTCGGGAAGCGAACGCATTTTGGAGAGTCGTTCCTGCAATGCCGCCCGGAGTTTTTCCAGGGTGATGGGCTGGCCTCCCAGGGTAATATTGCCCTGGTTGTCGACCGTTACCATAATGTCGTTCAGCGTGACCATCGGTTCGGCCTGCGGGGCAGCAGATTCGGCGGGAGGAGGTGTGCCCGGCGTTTGCCGGCAAGCCTGGCATAAGAGGGTTGTGAAAACCAGGCAGATCAGGTATGGTTTCATGTTGAATAGCCGCAGGGGATGTATGCTGCGACATGCGAACATACACATGAAAACAATACCGTTACACTCCACTGGTGTGAAAAACGTATTGACCGCCCCTGTTTCGCAGTCGAATGGCGTAGAGTCATACATGTGAAAGAGGCGCCACCTGCATTCATCGCAGGTGACGCCTCCCAACTCATTCAACTTTATCAAAAAAAACTAAACAACTTCCATTTCAACCCTGCTGAATTCTACAGCAGCCTGTGCGGCGGCGAGCCGGGCAATCGGCACCCGGAACGGTGAGCAACTGACGTAATCCATACCGATTTTGTGGCAGAATTTTACGCTGGCGGGGTCGCCGCCGTGTTCGCCGCAAATACCAACTTCGAGGTTCGGGCGGGTTTTTCTGCCGCGTTCAATCCCGATTTTGATCAGTTCTCCCACGCCTTGCTGGTCGATGGTCTGGAACGGGTCGTCTCTCAAAATGTGCTGGTCGAGGTAAATCGGCAGGAATCCGCCGATGTCGTCGCGGCTGAACCCGAAACTCATTTGTGTCAGGTCGTTGGTACCGAAACTAAAGAATTCGGCTTCTTCGGCCAGGTGGTCGGCTTTGAGCGCGGCACGCGGTATTTCAATCATGGTACCGAACTGGAATCCGATTTTTTTCTTGCCTGTTTTCAGGCAAATTTCCTCGTGTACCCTGTCGACGATCGCACGCTGGTTTTTCAGTTCATTCACGGTGCAGGTAACCGGAATCATGATTTCGGGGAACACTTTTTTACCGGTGTCTTCCAGTTCGGAGGCTGCTTCGAGGATAGCCCGAATCTGCATTTCCGTGATTTCCGGATAACTGATGCCGAGGCGTACGCCGCGGTGTCCGAGCATCGGGTTGTTTTCATGCAAAGCCAGTACCCGTTTGTTGAGGGTCGATATTTTAATACCGAGTTCTTTACTCAGGGCATGGAGTTTGACTTTGTCGTGCGGAACAAATTCGTGCAGCGGCGGATCGAGCAGGCGGATGGTAACCGGATGTCCTGCCATGACAGACAGGGTTTCCATGATGTCTTTTTTGACGTAGCCGTACAGTTCGTCCAGCGCGGCTTTACGTTCTTCATGGCTGTCGCTGACGATCATTTTACGCAGCAGGAACAGCGGCTCTTCGCTGTTTTCTCCATAAAACATGTGTTCCGTACGGAAAAGTCCGATGCCGGTAGCACCGAAACGAACTGCCTGCAGGGCATCTGCCGGGGTTTCCACATTGGCGCGAACGTCCATTTGTTTCACCTCGTCCACAATTTTCATCAATTCGCGGTAAGATGCGTTTTCATCGATGTTGACCGATACCAACGGCAGTGCACCTTCGTACACGAGGCCTGTGGTTCCGTTCAGGCTGATCCAGTCGCCTTCATGCAACACCTTCCCGTTGCGGGAACGGAGGGTGCCGTTTTCAACATTGATCTCGATGTCGTTGCAACCCACGATGCAGCATTTACCCCAGCCGCGCGCAACGAGTGCCGCGTGAGAGGTCATACCGCCTTTGCTGGTCAGAATGGCTTTCGAAGCATGCATACCTTCCACGTCTTCAGGGGAAGTTTCGTCGCGTACCAGGATGACCGGCGTTTTTTTCTCGGCAAGTTTGACGGCTCTTTCGGAATCGAATACGATGATGCCTTTGGCGCCGCCGGGGCCGGCCGGCAAGCCTTTGGCGATCGGCGCAGCGGCTCTTTCCGCTTCCGGATCGAGGCGCGGCAGCAACAATTCGACCAGTTGGTTCGGGCCGACGCGCATGATGGCGGTGTGTTTGTCGATCAGGCCTTCTTTATACATATCCATGGCCATTTTAACGGCCGCAATGCCGTTGCGCTTGCCGACGCGGCACTGGAGCATATAAAGTGTACCGCGTTCGATAGTAAACTCGATGTCCTGCATGTCTTTGTAATGCTCTTCGAGTTTGCATTCGTAACCGTCCAGTTCTTCGTACAGGTGCGGCATGAGCGAACTGAGCGTGGGCAGGTCCTTGCTTTGTGCGTTTTTGGAGAAATCATTGATCGGCGCAGGCGTACGGATACCCGCTACCACGTCTTCGCCTTGTGCATCTATCAGGTATTCGCCGTAAAAATGGTTGTCGCCGTTGCCCGGGTTGCGGGTGAATGCCACACCGGTAGCGGAGTCGGCACCCATGTTGCCGAACACCATAGCCTGCACGTTGACGGCCGTACCCCAGTCGCTGGGTATTTTTTCAATGCGGCGGTATTCAACGGCTCTTTTACCGTTCCAGCTGCCGAATACGGCGCCGATACCACCCCAGAGTTGGTCCATGGGATCTTCCGGGAAACCTACTCCGAGCACGTCTTTCACCGTTTTTTTAAACACGACGACCAGTGCGTGGAGGTCTTCGGCAGTCAGATCCGTGTCGCTGGCATATCCGTTCTTTTCCTTGACGGCTTCGAGTTTTTCTTCCAGGATTTTCCGGATACCTTTTCCGTGTTTGGGGTCCAAGCCGGCGGCTTTTTCCATCACCACGTCGGCATACATCATGACGAGGCGGCGGTATGCGTCGTAAGCAAACCGTTCATTACCGGTCTGGGCAATGAGCCCCTTGATCGTATCGTCGTTGAGGCCGATATTCAGCACGGTATCCATCATGCCGGGCATGGATCTGCGGGCGCCCGAGCGTACGGACAGGAGCAGGGGATTCGTTCGGTCGCCAAAGGTACGACCCATCAGTTTTTCCACTTCTGCCAGGGCGCCCAGGGTTTCCTGTTCGAGGCTGAGGGGATAAGTTTTACCGTGGTCGTAGAAATAGGTGCAAACTTCCGTGGTAATTGTAAAACCGGGAGGCACAGGCAGTAGGAGGTCGGGGTGACCAGCCATTTCAGCCAGGTTGGCGCCTTTGCCGCCCAGCAGGTTTTTCATGGATTCGTTGCCGTCTGCTTTCCCGCCACCAAAGCGGTAAACGTATTTTTCGTTCGACATAAGACTAGCGTTTTAGTAATTGAATTCTGTAGGCGAAAATTACTGGGGTCGGAAACGCTCGTCTTGTGATGCTGGTCAGCTGGAGAGGTGATTGTAGGCTTGAGTGCGTGGCTCATCCGGGCACAGCGGGCACTTCGATTTTCAGGTCGCCCGATCCTTTGATGAAAGTAACGTTCAGGAACAGGTTTCTTTCCCTGTCTGAAGCAGAATTTAGTTTTTCAAAAGCATCCAGCCGCATCTGCTTTTCCAGCGACGCATACAAGGCATCTATCCGCGATTCGGCTATTTCTATTTGAATGGACAAGGAAAGATCGGAAAACGGCTGGAACTGCACGATGTAGCCGTAGCGGCTTATGATTTCTTCCAACTGGCTAATGGCAGCCGTTCGGCTCTGATTGGAATAGGCAGTCCAGAAAACGTTTTGCATGGGTAATGGAATAAAATACAAACCGTACAAAGATAAGTTTCAGTGCAATTGAATGACAACATTCCCTCTTTTATGCCCTTTGTCGACGTATGCATGCGCGGCGGCAATCTGTTCCAGCGGAAAAGAGCGGTCGATCACAGCCTTGAGTTGGCCCGATGCCGCCAGTTGCTGCAAAAAAGCGACGCCTTCCGGCGTTTCAGGCGCTACGCCTGCAATGACTTTTTTGCCGGTAGTAAGCGCGGTCCATGCGCCGCGAAGCATCTGAGGCAGCATGGCAGCGCCGAGCAGCAGGGTGCCGCCGTTTTTTAAAGCAGCCACGCAGGCTGCGACCGGGGCTTTGTTGACGGTTTCGAAAACGACGTCGTACTGTTCGCCGTTTTTTGAAAAATCGGTTTGTGTGTAGTCGATCACATGGTCGGCGCCGAGGGCTTTCACCATTTCCACATTGCCGGTGCTGCAAACGCCCGTTACTTCCGCGCCCAGCGATTTGAATATCTGAACGGCTGCCGATCCGACGGCCCCGGAAGCGCCGAAAACGAGCACTTTCTGTCCGGCTTTTACATTGGCTTTCCGTATAAAGTGCCAGGCAGTCTGGCCGCCGAACGGAAGCGCTGCCGCTTCTTCATGGGGGAGATTTTCGGGTTTGATGGCCAGCGCTCCGGTTTCGGGCAGACATATATATTCGGCATAAGCACCAAATTGCATCATAGTGGCGCCGAATACCTGATCACCCGGTTTGAATGCCCGTACGTTTTTGCCCACCGCTTCCACTTCGCCGGACAACACGCCGCCGAGAATGGATTTTTTGGGTTTCAGGAGGCCGAAGAAAAACCGAACGGCAAAGGGATCTGCCCTGCGCAGCCGGCAGTCGCCGGAATTGACGGCGGTAGCATGCAGTTTGATCAGCAATTCGTTCTCGTTCGGAACAGGTTTAGCGGTTTCTTTTACCTGGAGTACTTCGGGGGCGCCGTATTGCGTATAGACGGCTGCTTTCATGGTCAATGTCATTGGTTGCGTTTTTTTAATTTCGAGGCAAAGGTGCGGGCACGCAAACCCGGAATTCATTGACTTTGGGTAAGATGTAAAGGACGGGGGATTTTTTTTTGTTCGGCTTCGCCTCACTGATGGGATATGGGGACGTGTCCCCGAAAACCTATTTAATCATAATCCGTTTTCGAATCCGGCTCAACGATTCCGGCGTCACTCCCAGAAAACTGGCCAGCTGGTATTGCGGCACCCGGTCGAGCAGATCGGGGCGGTTTTTCAGTAAATCAAGGTATCGCTCTTCGGGGCTGTTCAGGATGAAAGAGGTAAACCTGTCCTGACTTTTGCCCAGTTCTTCTTCCACAGCCAGGCGGCTGACGGACTCCAGGTGCGGGAATTTTTCAAAAAACGACACTTCGCCTTCCGGCGAACTGATGGTAACGATCGTGTCTTCGACGCAGGCCAGGTAGTATTTGGAAGGCACGCGCTTGTAGGTGCCTTCGTACGGGGTGACGGGCTGCCCTTCGGTGTAAAAATTGGTGGTTTTTTCCTCGCCGTCCACGAGAAAATACTGTCGTATGCAGCCTTTCAGAACGAAATAACACAGTTTGACGGCCTGACCTTCTTTCAGCAGAACGGCACCTTTTTTAAAAGTCCGGAATTTCATGTTCCGGACAATTTCCGCCGCATCCGCTTCGCTCAGGGTTGTGAACTGCGAAATATACCGAATGATTTGCTGTTGCGGTTCGCGGGAACGGCGCGATTTAGGGGCAGCAGCGGGATGAATGGATGCAGGTGTTTCCATACGGTAGATGGTTGGAGCCGTTTATTGTTTTTTATTGGTCAATATTACAACAAAGTAATGAAAATTAACCCGGGCGCGCAACCGGCCTTTGTACACCGCTGAAAAACCGCACCGTATGCTCATCCCCGGATTTTCCTGTCGCTCAAAAATGTTAAACTTTCCCACGTCTGCTCAAAAACCCCTAACCTTGCAAAAATTTTTCTCTAAAATGTCAATTTTATTGCGGCGAAAATTTCAAAACAATACATTGACAATCAACCTTTTAAAGAATACCATTAATAAAAATACAAGCAACCTGCCCTACATAAGGGCCAAAAAATGAAAGAATTGGCCCTTTTTTTGGTAGGGCCGCTCTGACATTAGCATGATCCCTCCATTGTTACCTTAATCCCACACCCGAAAATGGCATCGTTTGGTCCGAAACAGACTCTAACTCAAAAACTTCAGCAAAAACTATCACCTCAGCAGATTCAGTTGATGAAACTGCTGCAAATACCTACGGCCACCCTCGATCAGCGAATACAGGAAGAACTGGAAATTAACCCTGCCCTCGAAGAAGGCGACGAAACAGCCGACCTCATGGAGGGCATGTCGGAAATGGACCTGTCCGATGCCGACCTAAGTTACTACGAACGCGAACAGAAGGCCGAGGCAGGCACCAGCGAGCCCGATGATACCATCGGTACAGATGATGGCCCCGAAATCGGCGCCCTCGACGAGATCGAACGGGAAAGTTCCGATGATTACGAAGACGACGCCGTCAGCATTCGGGACGACGATGTGGAACTCGACGACTACATCGTCAACTTCATAGAAGACGACCCTTCCACCTACAAAACCCGCGACGAGGGTCGTGGCGGCGACGAGGAGGAGAAAAGTGCGCCCATCGTGTTCGAAAGCACGTTCCACGAATACCTCGAACAGCAACTCGGCATGCTCAGCCTCGAAGACGAGCGCGAACATTCCATTGCCCTGCAGATCATCGGCTCCATCGACGACGATGGCTACCTGCGCCGCGAGCCGGGCGCTATGGTCGACGACCTGCTGTTCAGCCAGAATATCAGTACGTCGGAAAAGGAAATTCATCAGATCATGCTCAAAATACAGCAGTTCGACCCGCCCGGCATCGGCGCGCGCGACCTGCGGGAATGCCTGCTGCTGCAACTCCACCACCGCCTGCGGCAGGAAGAAGACCATCTGACGCTCGATGATCGAATGGCCGTTCAGATCGCCATCCGGCTCATCGACCAGTATTTCGACGAGTTTACCAAAAAACACTACCCCAAACTCTGCCGGCAACTGAACATCGACGAGGACGAGTTAAAAATGGCCGTCGACGAAATCCTCAAACTCAACCCCAAACCCGCCAGCGGCTTCGCTTCCCGCGGTGACCGCAACGCCAATTACGTGCTGCCCGATTTTCTGGTCAGTAACCGCGACGGCGAGCTGGAACTCACCCTCAATGCGCGTAATGCACCCGACCTGCGCATCAACGACCAGTACCGCGATATGCTTAAGGCCTTCCACGACGGCCGCCACGGCCGCCGCGCCAACAAAAAAGAAAAGGAAGCCGTACTGTTTATCAAACAGAAAATAGACAGCGCCCGCTGGTTCATCGATGCCATCAAGCAACGCCAGCAAACCATGATGCTTACCATGGGCGCCATCATGCGCCACCAGGAAGAGTTTTTTCTCACCGGCGACCAGAAAAAGATCCGCCCAATGATCCTCAAGGACATTGCCGACGTGACCAGCCTCGATATTTCCACCGTTTCGCGGGTGGCCAATTCCAAATACGTGCAAACGGAATTCGGGACCAAACGCCTCAAAGATTTCTTTTCAGAAAGCCTGAGCACACAGGACGGCGAGGAGGTTTCCACACTCGAAGTCAAAAAAATCCTCTCCGATATGATCGCCGAGGAAAACAAACGCCGCCCGCTCTCCGACGAAAAACTCAAGTCCGTGCTGATGAAAAACGGCTACAACATCGCCCGCCGCACGGTGGCCAAGTACCGCGAACAATTGAATATTCCGGTGGCACGGTTGCGGAAGGGACTGTAGGTTATCAGTTATCGGTTATTAGTTATTAGTGGTGGCAAGGGGCCATCTGCACCAACGCTTCGCCACCCGATTGTGCGGCGAAAGCGTTGGTGCAGATGGCCCCTTACCACCACTAATAACTAATAACTATTAACCGATAACTAATAACCAACATCGTATCTTTGCGCTTCAATTCACACAATTGCTATGAAAAAACAGTCCCTTTCTCTTCTTTTCATGGTATTCCTGGCCTCGCTTTTCGCGCAAAAACAGGAAACCTACAATTTTCAGGCGCCGCTTAAAATGGCGGTTTCGCCCGTAAAAAGCCAGGACCAGACCGGTACCTGCTGGTGTTTCTCCACCGCTTCTTTTCTCGAAAGTGAAGCGCTGCGTTTGGGCAAAGGCGAACACAACATCTCCGAAATGTTTGCAGTACGCAACGTATACCGCGAGAAATGCGAAAACTACGTACGCCGTCAGGGTCACGCGCAGTTTGGAGAAGGCGGTCTCGCGCACGACCTGCTGAACGTAGTAAAACGTTACGGTATCGTTCCGGAAAGCGCATACCCCGGCCGCAAGGATCAGAACAAACCGTACAACCACCAGAAAATTGAAAAAGCGCTGGAAGATGCCTGCAAGGATTTTGTCAAACAAGCCGAGCAGGGCAAACTTTCCGACAAGTGGCTCAGCAAAGTAGACAGCCTGCTCGACGAAGAATTCGGTACGGTGCCCACACAGTTTACCTATAATAATACGGTATTCACACCGGTTTCGTTCCGCGAATTTCTTGGCATCGATCCCGACGATTATATCACCGTCACGTCGTTTACGCACCACCCATTTTACGAACCATTTATCCTGGAAATACCCGACAACTGGGCCAACGGCACTTTCTACAACCTGCCGCTGAGCGAAATGATGCGCGTGCTGAATTATTCCATCCAGCAGGGTTATACCATTGAATGGGATGCCGACGTGAGCAACAACGGATTTTCGGCACAAAACGGACTCGCCATCGTGCCTGCGCGCGACTGGAAGGACAAAGACGCCACAGCGCAGAGCAATACGTTTAAGGTATGGGAACAGGAAAAAAATATCAGCCCTGAATTGCGCCAGCAGCTGTTCGACCGGCAAGTTACCACCGACGACCACCTGATGCACATTGTCGGCATTCTGAACGAATCGCACGGCGGCAGTTTTTTTGTAGTAAAAAACTCCTGGGGTGAGATTTCCGAACTGAAAGGATTTGTCAACGTCTCCGATGCCTACATGCGCCAGAACACCATTTCCTTTACCGTACATAAAAACGCGGTTCCCAAGGATATCCGCCAGCGTCTGGGCCTGGAAGCACAGCCTGCCAACGTTTTCAAATCGGGTACGGTGCGTGAAAAACAACTTAAAACGCCGCCTCCGACCCCGGCAGGCGACAATAAACCGAAACTCGACCGCGACCAGGTGCGTAAAATGCGCGACACCCCAAAATCGCAACAGGATTCAAACCAGTAACTGTAAAAACAATATGCAAAGGGCAAAAAGCAACAGGCGTCAAGCGTTTTACCTGCTTTTTGCCCTTTCCTTTTGCCTTTAATTTTAAAGGCACTTTGTTTTTTGCCTCCGGCGCTTGTTCTTTGCTTTTTTAAATTTCCTTTTGATGAAAAACACTCCCCTGACGGAAAAACACATCGCTCTGGGCGCAAAAATGGCCGAATTCGCCGGCTACAACATGCCCATTTCCTATACCACCATTTCGGATGAACACCATGCCGTACGCCAGTCTATCGGTGTTTTCGACGTGAGCCACATGGGTGAGTTTATCGTGCGTGGCAAGGATGCCACGGCGTTCCTGCAAAGCGCCACTTCCAACGACGTGAGCAAGCTCACACCCGGCGAAATACAGTACTCCTGCATGCCGAATAAAAAAGGCGGCATCGTGGACGACCTGCTGGTATATCGCCTCGACGACGTGGCTGAAATGACCGTCGACGGCGAACAATCATACATGCTGGTCGTGAACGCTTCCAATGAGGTGAAAGACTGGCGCTGGCTCAAACGCCTCGCACGCGGCTTTGAAGTGAAAATGCAGAACATTTCATCCAAAACCGGCCTCATCGCCGTACAAGGTCCGAAAGCCGTGGAAGCCCTGCAAAAACTCACCGACATCGACCTGAAAAGCATTAAATACTACAATTTCCGCCGCGGCCGTTTCGCTTCCTGCAACAACGTCATCGTGTCGGCCACCGGCTACACGGGCAGCGGCGGTTTCGAGATTTATGCCAAAAACAAGGACATCGCCAAAATCTGGGACAAGGTGTTCAAAGCCGGCGCCAAATTCGGCATCAAACCCGCCGGTCTCGGCGCGCGCGATACCCTGCGCCTGGAAATGGGCTATTGCCTGTACGGTAACGATATCAACGACAAAACCAGTCCGCTCGAAGCCGGCCTGGGTTGGATCACCAAACTCGGAAAAGCATCCGATTTCCCTTCCAAAGCGCGTTTCCAGAAACAAAAAGCCGACGGCGTGAAACGCAAACTTGTCGGTTTCGTGCTCGACGAACGCCGGGTGCCCCGCCACGACTACGTCATCGAAAGCAAACGTGGCGCCACCATTGGCGTGGTGACTTCAGGCACACATTCGCCGACGATGGACAAACCTATCGGCACGGGCTATGTTAAAACGAAATACGCCGAACCGGGTACAAAAATCATGATCGTGGCAGGAAGTAAAAAACTGGAAGCGGTGGTGACGAAGATTCCCTTTGTGACGCCGGGCGTCTGAAAAATATGATTACATGATTTTAGATTACATGACGTAAGATGTAAGATTGAAACGAGATGCCCTCTTAGATCTTACGTCATGTAATCTAAAATCATGTAATCAATAAAAAACAACCCAAAAAGAAACTGACAATCAATACCATGTTGGAAAACGAGACTGAGTACCCGGAACAACAGGAGCCGGAACTGGAACAACCTGAAACTGTTGCGCCGGAAATGGTCCAGCCGCAGGGCGTCGACGTCGATCCGGTTATGATCCGCGCCGAGCGCGTAAAAACCGAAATCGGCCAGGTGCTGGTGGGCCAGGAAGAAATGCTCGACCTGCTGCTGATCGCCCTGTTCACCGGCGGCCACGTGCTGCTGGAAGGCGTGCCGGGCATTGCCAAAACCCTGACAGCCAAACTGCTGGCGCGTTCTATCGACACCGGTTTCAGCCGCATCCAGTTTACGCCCGATCTCATGCCCGCCGACGTGGTGGGTACGCCGGTGTACAACATGAAAACCTCCGATTTTAACTTTAAATCGGGTCCGATCTTTTCCAACGTCGTGCTTATCGACGAGATCAACCGCGCCCCGGCCAAAACCCAGGCTGCTTTGTTCGAGGTGATGGAAGAAAAACAGGTGACCGTGGATGGCGTCACGCACCGCATGAGCGCGCCGTTCTTCGTGGTGGCTACCCAAAACCCCATCGAACAGGAAGGCACTTACAAACTTCCGGAAGCGCAACTCGACCGCTTTCTGTTTAAAATTCAACTGCAATACCCGAGCCTCGAAGAGGAAAAAGGTATTCTCCGCCGCTTTCACAACGACTTCAACGGCGCCCTGCGCGAAACGGTCGTGGCAGTCCTTTCACCTACCGACATCGCCGATTGCCAGCAACGCATCGAACAGGTATACATCCGCGAGGAACTACTCGATTACATCGCTGCCATTGTGCACAGCACCCGCAACAACGCCGATTTATTTCTCGGCGCCAGCCCGCGCGCTTCCCTGGCACTCATGAAAACCGCCAAGGCCGCAGCAGCGCTCGCCGGCCGCAATTTTGTGACGCCCGACGATATCCGCTACGTATCGTTTCCTGTGCTCAACCACCGCGTGATCCTGACGCCGGAA
The DNA here is from genome assembly GCA_029561355.1 of Bacteroidota bacterium. GTDB lineage: Bacteria > Bacteroidota > Bacteroidia > Chitinophagales > Saprospiraceae > M3007. The sequence goes on from JAKQJD010000610.1 coordinate 12,765, forward strand.
CGCGAAATGGAAGGGTATTCGACGCGGGAAGTGCTGGACGAGATTGTGAAAAAGATCGAAGTACCCAGGTAGAAGTGCGAAGTCGACAGTGCGAAGTGCGAAGTTGGTAGTGCGAAGTCGGTAGCGGGAAGTAGGTAGTTTTTTGGCACGGGTTTTCAAGTAAAGCAGAGAAATACCATTTCTCTTGCCAATGCAAATACTGCCATTTTGTTTGCCGACCCTGCTTACCATGCTGTTTATGGTGCTGGCGTATGCGGACAGCACCTGGATTTTCGCGGTACTCCTGTTTGCCGTTTCCATGATCAACCCATATTGGGGAACCTTTTCCTCGTTTGACCTGAAGCGAACGTACACGTTCTTTCACCATTCGGCGGTGATGTCGATCTTCAAAGGGATCAACGGACTCTTTTTTGTGCTGTTCAATATCTGGGCCGCAGCATTTTGCGTGCTGCACCCTTTCACGGCCTTTTCATTTGCAACTTTCGTTTACGGCGTAGTGGTAGTAAACAGTGGTTTCGGCCTTTCGCTGGCCCACGACCTGACGCATGCCCGCCAGTCGTTGCAACGTGCATTGGGCGAGCTGCTGATGTTGCAAAACGGCTTTTTTTATCTTTCCTACGACCATGTATTTATTCACCATCCGCATGTGGGCACACCCGCAGATCCGGCTTCGGCAATGCTGAACGAAAACCTGTATGCCTATTTTCGGCGTTCGCTGGGCGAGAGAATGCGCCTGTTGCTGCGCGGTTCAGATGGTGTTAAAACAGTACGGCAAATGAGGTTATACCAGGCTGTTCGCTGGAAAATGGCCGCCTGTACAGTCTGGCTTATTGTCGCTTTTTTTATCAGCAAATACCTGTTCATACTGGTGGCAGCCCAGTTCTTTTTTGTTATTCTGGTATACGAAACCACGACTTACATCCAGCATTATGGCCTGCAAAGATCGCCGCATGAAAAAATCCGGCTGCACCATTCGTGGAACAGTTTCGACCGCCTGTACAATTACCTGTACTTTTTTATGCCTGTGCATTCGTTGCACCATGCACATGCGCAACCGGCTGCAGGCGACTGGGGGCCGGTCATGCCCCTGAGTTTTCCCAGAATGGTCTTGCTGGCATTCCGGCCGGCGCAATGGTTTCGGACGATGAACCCGCTGGTGCTGGAATTGCAGGAAAAACAGGCACTTGTACCTGCTTATGAATAATGCGAATCTTGGGTTCAAACAATTCGAAATCGCCATGAATTTGTTAAAAATGTTCCAACCCGAGTGTCATCCTGAACGCAGCGAAGGATGACACCCGGGATAAGGGCAAATCCAATTAATTCTTAGTGAATATGATTCGTTCTAACGCTAGATTCGCATGAATAAGAGGTTTTTACCGGCACTCCTTGTGTGCCTGACGCTCGGGGCCGCATATGCCCAGCGCCCCTGGCAAGTAGAAACTGCCCTGGCGCAGGGCGATTTTTATTCCCATTCGGATTTCCGGGCACCCATGATCCGACCCATACGAAGTATGGATTTCTGCATCAGCCGGCCCACCGATGGCACACGGCGCTGGCAACAATTGCATCATTACCCCGATATGGGCTTGCGTTTCCGGGTACGCGACATGGGCAATACTGCCGTGTACGGCCAGGTTTTTTCGCTGGTTCCCTATCTGCGTTTTTATCCCTGGAAAAAGGAAAAATGGGGCGTACAGGTCTCTCACGGTACCGGTTTGTGCTACATCTCCAAAATTTTCAGTGAAAAGAAAAACCCTTCGAACCGCCTGATCAGTTCGCACCTCAACGCCGCTTCTTTCCTGTCGGCCGGTATATATTACCAACCCGCACGCCAGTGGAACGTCGCCGCCACCCTGGAATTCTCCCATGAATCGAATGGCAATTTCAAGATTGGAAACCGCGGTTTTAACATCTGGGCCGCTGGGCTGGCTGTTCGCCGTACCTGGGGCGGGCCCGTAAAAAGAATTCCGCCCACCGTTTTTGATACGCCTTTTAAACGGTGGCTTTTTTCCGTGGAAATCAGCGGCGGACTGCACGACTACCATGCTTATAACGGCGAACTGCTGGTGACGCCGGAAGCCACCGTTGCGGTTTTGCGGCAGCACAACGAACGATTTCGCAGTTATGCGGGACTGGGTTACTGTGCTTTCCCGTTTCCGCTCACCGACCGCGCCGCGTTTGTAATAATTGGAGAGGAAGTGCTGCTGGGCAATCTGAGTGTTCGTTACAGCCTGGGCACCTACCTGACGGATACCGGCTCGCGGCTTCGGCCGATTGAAAAAGTCGGAATCAGTTATTACCCGTTTAAAAGCAGAACAACCGGGTCTGCGCCTGCCATTGCGCGTGGCATGTATTTCGGCACCTACTTAAAAGCACATGGCTCGGTGGCGGCGCACATCGAATTTACGGTCGGAAATGTATTTTAGAACCTTTCGGCCATTCGCGGTTCGGCGGGTTGTATTGCAACCAGTAACGCGTTCCGAAACCGAAGGTGAAAAATTTGGGAGGACCCGGAATTACATGGCAGGTCAGGTCCCATTGCCGTGTAAGGTGGTAGATGTAGTTGATTTCACCGCCGTACCACACAAAATTCCATTGCCATTCACCGGAAGTTTTCAGCAGCAAATTGGCGTCCTGCACGTAGCCCGGAAAACGGTACCACGAGCGGCGGTACACGAAAGTAGGGCCGAAACCCACTTCCAGCGAGTGCTTGCGGCCATTCAAGACATTCAGGCGAAAACCCAGGTGCGTGTGCCCGGCAAATAATTGCGCACAATCGGAATAGACGCCCTGCGCAAATTTGAGCGACCAGCGTTTTTTGTAAAAATAGCGCTGATACGTGCCCACAAAACCCCAGTTGAACACCAGCGTAGCGCGGTCGTTCACCCGGGCAGGCATCAGGAAAGCCATGTTTTCGCCGTACGGGTGAACAGTGCCGGTGACAAACCAGAGCCCGACGGCGTCCTGCGCACCGAGTTTAGTCGCCGGCAGCAGCCAGTAAAGCAGGATCAGCCGAAAGTAACGGTAAAACGATTCTATCCAACCAGTCTGGGCCATGGCTTTAGTTTATTTGTGTGTGTAAGTCCGTTGGCTACCAAACTGCGTTGCCGCACTTTCCGCACCAACGGGTTCATTTTCCGGAACCACCAGGGCGGTACCAGGGCCATAAACACCATCATGAAATACACGTACGGCATACGCGGCCCCATCAGTTTGTGTTCCACGCCGGGGCGGTAATGCACATGGTGCTGCGAATGCAACGGCAGTAAAAAAAGGATGTAATTGGTGTATTTGAAATAGCAGTTCCAGGCGTGGTCCGGACGCACCGGCGCACCTTCTGTGCGGCGCTCCAGTCCGTAATGCTGGATGTAATTGATCAGTTCGTATAGTAGGCTGGCGATAAAGCACTGCATAAAAAACATGGCCAGCAAAATGGCAGGCTGGGCAGCCACGGACGCAAGCAGCCCAACGAGTGCAATATTCAGGATCAGCATCCCGGCATTGGTTCGGAACACTCTTTTGCGCAGCGCAGGGGGCATATCGTAGGGCTTCACGTACGCATGCCACCAGCGCGAACCCAGGCTCCCCACGAAATAATGGTAAAAATTCTGGCCCAGCCGGGCAGTGGTTTTATCCTCCGGCAGGCCCACATAGCGGTGATGGCCCAGCAAATGATCCGTCGCGAAATAGGGCATACCTGTCAGTAAAAGCAGCAAACCGGCCATGCCACGCTCGGCTTTTGTCTGGCCGTGCAACAGTTCGTGCGCCAGTGTCACCAGAAAACAACCCGACACCACACCCAACAGAAAGCCCAGGCCCAGGGTTTCGCCTACTGTTCGAGGCGCCTGGTTCCAGAAAACAAACAGCGCTACAAAAACGCCGGTCAACAGCACCGCATTTATCATTTTGACGATGCGCGCCGTCCGCGTTTCATAATAGAATTGCAGCAAACGCCGGATTTCCGTTTCCGTAAATTCTCCGTACAGCAGATTCAGGGCATTGCACGCGGCCAGTACCGGCAGGAATAAAAACGGATGTCCGATGCGGACGCACCACAGAAAAAGCAGCGCCAGTACGGTTGGAATAAAATGTGGCAGGATGGTTTTCGGCATAGTGCATTCAGGTTAGGTGCGAAAAGAACCGGATCGGTTCTTTCCCGTATAACCTGTACACTAAAAAAGGATGCCATGAAGGGAGGAGAGTGCGAAGTCTGGAAACAGTGCGAAGTCGTCAGTGCGAAGTACGAAGTCTTTGGCATTCGAGTGAATATGGACTTCGCACATCGCACTGCCGACTTCGCACTTCTACGTTTTCCGTTTTAAACGGTATTCCATGTAATATGAGTAAAGAGAATGAATCAGCACTATCGGCAGCCAACTGCCGAAAATGAAGAATTTATAACCGTCCGGCAAAATGTTCACCCAACTCAGCAAAGCCACCGCAAGAGCGAAAACGGCATAGCCCAAAAGGATTTTGCGCAACAGCACCTGTTCCTCTTGCTGCGCGAGTTGAAAATTCAGAATATGGAACATAAAAGCCGCGGGTAAAAACAGTTCGAAACTTTTCACCTGCGGATCGAGTACCCTGGAAATGAAATAACTCCAACTGATCAACAGAATGACCCCGGCAAAAAAATCAACGGGTTTTTTCAGCAGGTGATAACCCGGCGCATGCCGGAACGACAATGCCTGAACCGTCATCGGTAACAAGGAATAACGGGGAATAACGAGCACGGCAAACAGCAGCATGGGGCCGACCAGATGATCGGGCGAATCCACCGGTTTTCCACTTTTGTAATACAGTACACCGGCCAGCATCACAAAAAAGTAGGCTACGGCCTTCATTATCCACGGCAGGTAAGCCATGAAGTTCGTTTTGTAGAAATACCACCTGAACGGAAAAAAATAATGCGCTGCCAGCGTACAGAGGTAATACTCCTGAGCCGTAGCGGAATGGGGTTCCATCTCAAGCAGGCTTTTGTACAAGGGAAGCGCCTCGGCGGTATTGCCTTCCGACAATTGTGTCCGCGCCTCGG
>JAKQJD010000004.1 GCA_029561355.1 Bacteroidota bacterium
GGGTCCCGTCCGCACTTTTTTCCACCTGATACGACGCCACCTCTTTTTCGGAAGTGGTTGTCCATGCTACTTCTACCCTGTTTTCCCGGCACTGTGCTGTAAAACTGCTCAATTCGGGCAGCGCCAGTACGAGGCCGCACGGTATAGCAGTGGTGAAATAATGTTGCAACAGGTACGTTTCCAGCGCATCCGCCAGCACGCCGGCAAACTGCTCACGATTGGCCGCATTGTCTCGTACACCGGTAAAGTTGCATTCGATCTGGATGGCATCCAGCGCGCCGGTACTGACGGAACCGAAAAAATCGGTCGTGTAACCGCCCGAGAAATAGGAATCGCCCACGGCGGGCGCGGGGTCGTTGTCGCTGGGCACGGAAGGATAGCCGCCCAGGCGAAGCAGCGTGCCGAGCGCATACGTTCCGCGAAGGAGTTCGGACAGATTGTAGTTGTTCGGATTATTGTTCACCAGGTTGCGGATACTGGCCTGGTCTGTATAAGTTGGTGTGGCAAGTTGGGCATCGGTGAGCCGCAATTGCGAACCACTCAACAAATAACCCAGTTCGAGGCGCTGAATGGTGTGCCCGTGGCCGTGCAGGTCGATCAGAATTCCGCGGTTTTGTTGGCCCAGGATGGCATCTTTGGCCGTCTGGATAAAATTCTGGTATTCGTTCCAGGCCTGTTCGGCGGCCGGAATACCCTGGGCGCCTTCCACAATTTCCCGGTTGGCATCCAGTTTTCTGCGGTGCAGGTGACAGATAATGACGTGCGGTTCGCAACCCCAGGTTTGCAGGATTTCCTGTTGCAGCGCAGTGGCCAGTTCGATGGTGTTGGCGTCGCGCACGGTCACACAGTCGGTGCAGGCACGGTCGGGAATGTCAGATGGCTGGAGCATACCGCCGTGCGGTACGGCAATAATGACCGGTGAATTGCCCGCCCGGTATTCAATGTAGTTGTTGGCACCGAAATAACTCTGGCCGGGCACATATTGAGAAAACAAGCGGCCGGCACAGGCCGCAACAAAAAGCAGGCAAAGGAAAAGTGTTCTCAAAACGGAAGGTGTTGGTTATGAGGGGGTAAAGTTAGAATCAGGATTGAAATGATTAAAAAAGGATTGGAAGGATTTGCATCACGGAGAACGCAGATCCTTCCAATCCTTTTTTAATCCTTCCAATCCTGATTCAGCCTCCTAATCCCACGCATACTTCCCCAGCAAGCACTGCACCTGCTCCTCATCCTCCGACAGCCAGTTCTTGTTCGCCTTTTTCACCGACGCCTGCTGTTTGCAGTCGGTCAGTTCCCCGCGCTCGTACGCTTTCATCACCGCCGGATGGATGTAGTAGTTTTTGCAAACGGTGCGGGTATTGCCCAATGCCCCGGCCACACAATCCAGCGCCTGTACAACGTTCTTTTTAAGCGCAGTAGCCGTTTCCGCCGGACCAATATCCCGCAGCGCCCGGTAGGCGGCCACGCTGCCCGACCAGGTACGGAAATCCTTGGCGGTGAAGTCGAGACCCGTAATATCTTTCAGGTAGCGGTTCACGTCGCCCGAGTCGATGGAGCAGCGGCGGCCCGCTTCGTCGATGTACTGGAAGAGTTCTTTTCCTGGAATATCGCGGCATTGTTTCACCAGGCGCGCCAGGCGACGGTCGGTGATGCTCAGGGTGTGAAACACGCCTTTTTTGCCTTTAAACTGGAATTGCACTTGCGCGCCATCCACTTTTACGTGGCGGTCCTGTAGCGTAGTGAGCCCGAAGGAGCCGTACAGGTTTTTATAGGATTCGCTGCCGATTCGGATGTTGGTTTGCTCGATGAGGCGCACCACCAGGGCCAGTACTTTTTCAAACGGAATGCCGGAGCGCCTCAGGTCGGCTTCCGTGCGCTCGCGAATGAGTGGCAGCGCTTCCGCAAATTGCGGCAGGCGAAAATACTTGGTCTGGCTGCGCCAGTTGTTCCAGTTGGGGTGG
>JAKQJD010000019.1 GCA_029561355.1 Bacteroidota bacterium
CGCTATTTCTCTTTGTTCCTCTTCTTCCTCTTCGCTGTTTCCCTCACTGCGCCTGCCTGTAGCAAAAAAAGCGGCTGCCCGGCTACGGAAAGCCTGAAACCCAAAACCAATAAAAAAGGGGAATTGAAATCCAGCAAAAAAGGTGGCCAGTCGGGGTTGTTTCCGAAAAAGATGAAGAAGAAGATGTAGTGCAACGCGGATTTCGCGGACGTAGAGCGGATATTCGCGGATTATTAAGAGCATTCACGAGATTTTTATTGCTCGCTCAATACCAGTTTTTTGCTTCCTAGCAATTGGTTGTTCTGCCGGAGTTCCACCCAGTAAAATCCGGCGGGACAATTTCCGGTATCCAGTGTAAAAATGCTTTCCTGGTTTTCCAACCGGCGAATAATGCTCCCCTGCGCATTTCGAAGTGATATTTGCAGGGCGCTACCCTTGCAATCAGGGCAATTCACAGTCACCAGACCATGTGCGGGATTCGGATAAACAGTCCAATCCGGAGTTTGCGCCGGCGCATTCGTTCCGGATGCCTGTTGAACGGATACCTGATCCGTCACCTCACAACCGGTAGCCAGCGTAACGCTTACCGAATATGTGCCCGGCGCCGAAACCTGAATGGTTGGCGTGACGGCGCCGGTCGACCACTGGTATGCCGTGCCGATGGTGCCGGCATCGAGCGTAATGCTTTGTCCGGCAGGCAGTTGCGCTATATCGCCAAGGTCGACTGTGGCATGGAGCGAGCCTTCGTCGTACCACTGTTGTAACTGCATGAGGTCGGGTTGCACCAGACCAAAAATATTGGGACAGGGATGCGGAATATCGGGATGGATAGAGAGTTGTATCGTCATTTGGAAAGTGTCGCCGGCAGGGAATGAGAAAGGGCCGTGAGAATTAATGGCGTATTGCCGGTAAATAGGCCACGACAAAGAATCGGCATTGCACATATTCCATCCTTCCGGATCGGAAGGGTTGGCTGGAAAAGAATAATTCGTAAAATCTGTATTGCCGGGATTGTAACCGGTATTGGCGGCCGTAAGCGGTGTTCCATCTTCCCATTTTCCTTCAAGGATATGGTATTGCCCCTCCAGGGTTTCAGGAAATGAAATATTGGGAATATAAGGGCTGGCATAATTGCCGTAAGGGAACATGGAGTGGTCCAGCGAACGATTCATAAAAGAAAACGACGGCACGAAAAAGTGGTTTCCAAGGGTATGTTCGCCATCGCACAGGACATAATCCGTTTCGGTTTTATTATAGGCATAAATGCTGTTCGTTTGCGGCAAAGTGCCATGGTAATCATCGTAGGAACAACCCACCGCTAAGTCTGTCAGAAACCCGAATTGCATGTCTTCATAATTTGAAGAAGACCTGTTAATAGCCTGTATGTCAAGGTAAATAGAATGATTGACCAGTTCACTCTGCGGGCAATCAGTGGCATATGCGGATAACAGCAAGTCCAGCCCGATCATCTTTCGGTTGCTTAACGGTTGATAGGTGCTGTCGCATATGGCCCACCACATCATTTTATCTCCTTTAATAAGCGGATAATCGCCATCGTAAACATTATAAATGCCGTCATTATTCAAATCTGCAAAGGGGGCGGGAAATAAATTGGGATCTGTGGTGACAGATGTGTAATCCGGATTCACCCGCAGGTGCGGATTTCCTTTGCCGGGCCAGGTGAGCAGGTCGTAAGGAATCAGGTTGTTGAGCACATGATCCGATCCGAAATCTGCCCGCATCCGGTTGATTTCATCGCGTTCTGCCAGCCACACACGATTGAAATCCGAAGCAGTACTTTGCGTTAAACCCGGTTTGAAATGAGGGATACCCGCATGAACATCGCCTTCCGCAAAATGAAGGTCTCCGGACAAATCCTTTCCACCGATAAAAGGTTCCATAAAAAAGAAGGTATAAGTACTGTCCGCCACGGAATACAGGCCTTCGTAACTACTCGACGTAAAAAAAAGCGCATTCGGCTGCTGCGATGCTTCCAGTACGGCAGTTTTCAGGCGCCGGCTTCTCAGTTCCGTTTTTTCAGGCGCCGGGGTATTCCCGTTATCATCCGTTTTGATCAGCACACTTCCGCTGCTGGTCCCAACTTTGGCTGCAATCAAAAAACCTCCATCCAGTGTTGTCAATAACCCAACACCTGTTCCCTGTTGCCATTGCCGTCTCCAGAGTTCCATACCTTCAGCATTGTATTTTACCAGAATAATACGGCCGGAATTGTCGGCCCCGGTTACTGCAATACCTCCACCCGATGTGCCCACTACTGAAGAATAGGTATTATCCTCCGTTATTTTCTGCCATATTTGGCTACCCTCTGAATCATATTTTTCCAGCCTGGCCGGAGATGCAAGTCTATGACAACCCACATATCCACCTTCAATATCATCTATGGAGGTAGCGCTCAACGTATTGGACGACCACAATTCATTGCCATCAGTATCCAGTGCATAAAAGCGTGCACTTTCGTCGCTTACGAGTATTTGGGCGCCGCTGCTATGCAATTTTACACCTCCAATCGGTTTGGAAAGCGGGTGCGACCATAGTTGAGTGAAGCCTTCTTCCGGAGAAAAATGAAATTTTCGAACGTATTTCCGGCCAAACGCAAAGAACGTACTGTCGTTCAAATTAATCAGGGTGACCTGTGTACGCGAGGTTATCGAGGCTATCGTATCGGTAAACGATTGTTCATACAAATAGCCTGAGCCAGGGCGGTAAACCACCAGATTGAATATCGGAGAATTAATGGTTCGCCGCGCAAAAATGAAATAAGGGTCACCCGTACCTGCGTCGTATTTTTTGATTACATCCATCCAGATGTTGGTAGCCGAAGGCGACTGCGGGAAGTCTTTTTTCAGGTAACCCGTTTGAACCCCCAAATGATCGAATGTATATAATTCGAAACCCGTACTGAGTTGATAACCTCCGTTATCATCTGTCAGTTTTATCAAAGGTTCGGCAGGATAAAGTGATAATCCTGTTTTGTGCCAGATATTCTGTGCAATCAGAAGGTGGGAAATACAGGATAAAACGAACAGGATCGTATAGTTTTTCATATTCAGAAGTAGGTATGGTATTATACGTGCAAAAATCAGGGGATAAATGGAACTTGTTTCCGCGAGTTCTACTAAAAACAAATATGTATTTATTTCATGTGAGTAAATGTGTATAAAAAATGGGTGGTTTGCCACCATGGCAAACCACCCATTCTAAGAAAAATCCGCGTACATCCGCCTCCTATCCGCGAAATCCGCGTTTCAGCAATACGTTTCGTACGCCGAGCGCAAATTATCCGCAATGATCTGTGCCGAACGGCCTTCGATGTGGCGGCGTTCGAGGAAATGCACCAGTTTGCCGTCTTTGAACAGCGCGATGCTGGGGGAAGACGGCGGGTAAGGCGCCAGAAATTCGCGCACCCGGTTGGTGGCATCCGTGTCGACGCCGGCAAAAACGGTGTACAGTTTAGCAGGGCGTTTTTCGTTTTGCAGCGACAGTTTGGCGCCCGGACGAGCCATGGCAGCCGCGCAGCCGCATACGCTGTTGACAACGACCAGCGCTGTACCTTCCTGATTTTCAAGAACTTGTTCTACGTCAGCAGGAGTGCTGAGCGATTCGAAACCGTAGTCCGTCAGGTCCTGGGCCATCGGGGTAGTGAGTGCTATCGGATACATAACAGATGATTTATTTTGACTGTTGACTGTGATTCAGATGATTGATGATGGCCATGAGGCGGCCATTTGTGCGGCTCTTAACAATGGAGCGGCGCATTTTGTTTGCAATTTAGAAGGTTACTTCCAGTTTTTTTTCTTCCGTGCCACGTTTAACGCGGAGCGTCGTGGTGTCGCCTTTTTTGAACATCGACAGGCCTTTCATATAGTCCTGAATGTTTTTGACTTCCAGGTCGCCCATGCCGATGATAATGTCGCCTTTTTGCAGACCCGCTTTGAAGGCAGGTTTGCCGTCGGTAACGCCGTCGGCGCGCAGGCCGTCGCCTTCGAACGTGTAGTCGGGCATGATACCCAGGGTCACCTTAAAACGCGGCGTGTTATCCTCTTTGGCTTTCGTTTCCTGAAAAACCAGTTTCGGTTTGCGATCCAGGATATTGATGGCTTGAACGGCCAGTTCGAGCACCTGTTTTTCGCCGGCGAAATTCACCAGTTCGGTGTCGTCCGACGGTTTGTGGTAATCCGAGTGCTGACCGGTAAAAAAGAACAGCACGGGAATATTTTTCAGGTAAAACGAGGTGTGATCGCTCGGGCCGATGCCGGCGCTGTCGAGTTTCACGCTCAGGTCGGTGGTAAGGCTTTTTACCATGGGCACAAAATCGGGCGCCGTGCCGACGCCGCCCACGACGAGTTTTTTCTCCGCGTTGAGGCGGCCGATCATGTCCATATTGAGCATGAAATGCGCTTTCGTCAGGTCGATGGTAGGGTAGTCGGTATATTTTTTGGAACCGATCAGGCCGAGTTCTTCCCCGGAAAAGCAGATAAACAGGAAGTTATGCTGCTCTTTGACGCCGTTTTTGGAGAAATACCGCGCCAGTTCGATCACGCCGGAGGTGCCGCTCGCATTGTCGTCGGCGCCGTTGTGAATCTTACCTTCCGAGTTGGCTTCCAGGGAATTGTGATCGTGCCCGAGGCCCAGGTGGTCGTAGTGTGCGCCGATGATGATGGTGGTAGCGGCGCCGTTGTCGATATAACCGACTACGTTGCGGCTGTAGATCTGGGGCGCATTTTCGGAAGAGCCGCCGTGCGGATCGGTCGGTTTTTTAAAGCCGAATGCGTGGTACCAGGTATTGTTGTCGCCTTTAGGACTCAATCCTGCTTTTTTAAATTGTTTGGCGATGTATTCGGCTGCCTTGCGTTCGGCGGCTGTGCCGGTACCGCGGCCTTCCAGTTTGTCGGAAGCCAGGTAGGCAACGTGTTTGCGAAGATTTTTTTCTGAAATTTCCTGTGAAAAACAACTGGAAACGGCCAGCAGAAAGGCCGTCAGGAGTACTGTGATTTTCATGGTCGTACAATTTTGCCGCAAAGGTAAACGAAAACCATAACTCATAACTTAGGCATTTCGAAGTCCATTTTAATCCGCCTTGTTGAGGGAAAAGGCCATTTATGAACACGATAGGGGAATAATTAAAGGGCCCTGAAGGGTCCTTTTCCCGACGGCCTGAAAGGCCGTGCTACCAATAAGTCAAAACGTGAACTAACTGCCAAGCGTTAAAGGAGTAATCTACGAACTCTCACCCTCTCACGTCTCTTTTAAAGGTGTACTCTACGGACTCTCACCGTCTCACTCTCTCACCGTCTCACTTCTCTATTAAAGGTGTACTCTACGAACTCTCACCTTCTCACTTCTCACCCTCTCACTTCTAATTTCAGGGTGCTACGCGCGCTTCCGCCGTTTCCACCGGTTTCGGGTACCAGCACAGTTTTTCCATCATATCGGTTGTGCCGGGGAAAACGTTCAGGTCTACTTTTTGGGAAATACCTTCCAGGCAGCCTTCATTGGAGTACTGCCAGAAATCCCAGCGTTTGCCGGAAGTCAGCAGCGGCGCTTCGTCGGCATAACGGGCGATCCAGAGCGGATAATGATCGAAATGCCCTTTCAGGAAATTTTCGTAAAAGTGGAAACCGGAATAAATGATCGGTTTGACGCCGAGTTCTTTTTCCACGCATTGCAGCCAGATGGTGGCTTCGTGGATCATCACTTCGGGATCGACGCCGTCGGTACGTTCAATATCCAGGACAGGAGCGATATCGCCGGGCTCGTATTCCACGCGTTCCAGGAAATTGCGGGCCTGTTCCTGACCGCAGCCGTACGCCCGGAAAAAGTGGTAGGCGCCGCGGCGGATACCATGTTTGCGCAGGGCATCCCAGTTGCGGCAAAACAGGCTGTCCACGTAATCCTGTCCTTCGGTAGCCTTTACGAAAGCGAAATCGATAGGCTCCCTGACGGCCACCGAATCCCATTCGATCTGTTTCTGGTAATGCGAAACGTCGACGCCGCGAAGCACTTTGGCCGGCGCTATGCAGGTGCCCGGTCTGCCCACTCCGAGCGGGAGCAGCAGCATAACCAAAGAACCAAACAGACGCGAGACGAGCATTTTCACAGGTGCGAAGAAACAAAAAAGGAAGTGTAACGGAACCTAAAGCAGGGATTTTGCTTTCTGCCGACAAAGTTTGCATTGCCATATTTCGTGCCAAAAATCCTCAATACGGGCAACCCAACTGTTGCAAATTATACCCAGTCTTATAAGTGTCTGAATCTAAACCGGAAAAAACCTCACAGGATGTGGCAAATCGGTATTTTAACAATAAATTATATGTCCGTTTCAGATACTTGCAGGATTTGGCATGAATTTTTTATATGAATTGCAAAAGAAATTCACGTTTTGGAAGTTAAAGCAATTAAGGGTGTTTCGTTTTCCGGTTTTGAGGTTTGGGAACGCTCCTCTGTAGCATTCCTCGATCGTACAAAACGGGTATTGAAAACCGATTTTTCATTCAATCAAATGTACGTTATGAAATTAATCCTTGCTATCCCCGCTGCCGGGCTGTTGTTGTCCGGAACGCTGCGTTCTTTGCAGCATTCCGACGCCAACCCGTCATCCCTGCCGATTGCCCCTGCTGCTTCCACAACTGAAGTAAAAGCAAAACCAAAAATGTGGACGGAGAAAGAGTATCTCTATAAAGGAGAGTCTTTCGATCTGCATTTCGACCTGCCGCATGCCCAATACCTGGGTATGGTTGATCCGGACGGAAGGTTTTTTTACGTCGTATTTCCCGCTGAAAACGCCGTAGGAAAATTGACGCCGCTGGTCACCAGTGAACAGTTTATCTCCATGCGATCGCTTAAAATCACTACTCAAAATTTTAAAGCGGATCCATACATCTATGGGGTTATGGAAAATCAGCCCGTTTTTAACAAATCCGGCACCTACCGGGTCGTTTTGGGAGAAGACCTCCATACAGACGATGAAAGCAGCCTGACCATCATTCGCATTCAGTACGTGAATACCAAGCGGCCATCCGGACATAATACTTCCATCGCATCGCTCTGAAAATGCTACATAAATAATTGAGGATGTGAGGATACGAATGGACAACAGTCAAATCCTCGCATCCTCAAAACCCAAGTGACAAAACACTAAATACCAAACACCAAACACCAAAAACCATAACCCCTCTATTTATTACCTTTGCCGCGCACCGGACCTTTATCCGCTGCGCGGTATTCTTTTTGGTATAAACATAAACATGGAACGACAACAAATTCCGACAGATACGGCCAACCTGCCCAAAAACGGCCACTCCAAATCCGTAGTGCTTTCTTCCAATGCTACTTTGTTCTGGCGGATTTTTGTGCCGTTTTTCGGTACGGTTTTTCTCAGCGGCCTGGTAGCGGCTTTTCTGCTGATCGATTCTGACGACCTGTATATGCCGGTGCCGATTTTGTGGGCACGCATTGTTGCGGTAGTTACCTGGGCCGGATGGCTGTATTGGATCAGCCGAACCATCTGGCGCCTGAAAAGGGTAGACGCTGACGATACGCATTTGTACGTAACCAATTACTGGACGACGGTGCGGTACCCCTGGCAGGATATCGAGCGTTTTGAGGAAAAGAAACGCCTGGGAAGGGTAGTGGTGAATTTTCACCTGCTCGCGCCGGGCCGCTTCGGACAGATCATCTCCTTTTTGCCGGGCTCGGGCTTCGGAGAATGGAAAGAGCGGAATAAAGCACTTAAGTGATACCGTTTCAAGTGGTGGCATGGAATTATGAACTTTGTGCAGTTTGTATTGCGGACGCAATACAAACTGCACAAAGTTCATAATTCCATGCCACCACTAAGTAAGGGCGCCTATTTGAACCAGACATGGTAGAAGGAACATTCATTATGCCTTCCAATGGATGACAAAACAAACAGGGCAACCGGTTTTCATGCCGGTTGCCCTGTTTAATTTATTTGCCTTCTTTTCAGGAGATTATTTCCATTTCGCAATGTCAGCGCTCATTTCCTGCTCTCTCATTTGCGGCTGAACAGCATTTGTCCATTCGACGGGATCCGGATTGCCGGGGATCGTCAGTTCGAGCAGTTCGATATTTCCGGGTTCCAGGTTATAAATTCTGTTGCCGGAAGTTTCTTCGTAGCGCGATTCCTTTTCCCAGGAAATGTTAAAATCCTGGATACGTGCATTCAAGTGTTCGTCGATGGTGGCGGCGGTGAGGTGTTGACCGTCCACGCCGGCAACGAAATGGGTGCCAACGTAGGTGCCGTTTTTCTCAAAAACGCTGATGCTGTAGGTTTTGGTGCCGCGGGTAAGGCCGCGTGCTACGTTATAAAGAACTGCGTAAAAATCGTCTGTTTCAAAAACCGCAACGGGTTCCGGATGAACCGGCTTGCTGCTGAACTGCGCACTGCGCTCCAGCTCCGGAAGGAACTGGTAGTATTCCCAGTTGAGCCGTTTTACTTTTTCCACTGCCTTGGTTTCGATCTGGTCTTTCAAGGTAGCCGTATCGAACGTGTAGGGGAGGGTGGCGCTGGGAAACTGATGCAGAAAATCCTGAAAAGTCGGCTCCTGCGCGCGCAGGCTTCCGATGCTCAGGAGCACCAGAAAAACAGCCGGGAGTATTTTCAAGTTTTTCATAATAAAGAGTGGTTGATTTGATATTCGGGGGCAGCACATAAAATGCTATATAAGCATGTTCAAATTGGGTGCCAAATCCTGTAAAAAGCGGACATCTCTGAAAATAAAAGCATGATTGTCGCTTATTAGACTTTTCAGGGTAGGGGAATACCCTGCCTGTGGGGAATTTTTTTTCAGAAACGGGCGGTAACCGGCGTTTTTTGTGGCGAAACGCCAAAGGAGCGGTCGG
>JAKQJD010000020.1 GCA_029561355.1 Bacteroidota bacterium
CCACCCAGCCAGCGTCTGCTCAAACGCCCGCGCTCCAAACTGCTCTCTAAATCCCGTCGTGCGGCTCAATCCATTCAGGCCTGCTTCGAGGTCGAGGGCGTCCTGCGACTGACTCAGGAAAAGTTGTTGTTCCGAGAGGTACTGCGCCAGGTATTCCTGTTCCGTCTGCCCGGGCGTGGGGATGAGCAAGGCTTTTTTGCCCAGTGCCGTCAGGTCCATGATGCTGCTGTAGCCGGAACGGCAAACAAGTACCTTGCTGGCCATGAGCACCTCGTTCAGGTCTTTGGAAGTGAGGTAGGATACCACTTCCACATTTTCAGAAACAAAATACTGCTCGCGCGACTGCGTTTTGCCGCGGATAAAGATGAATTTCCGGGGCAGCGTCATGGCTTGTTCAAGCAGGCGTTGTTCCAGGATGCTGCGTTGCGGCTCGGGTCCCGACAACACCACCGCGACGTCGTATTCCGGGCTGCTTTCATATTTCTCCAGGCGTGTAAGCGGCCCGATGAACTGGATTTTGGAAGAAACCGGTTCCGGTCCGTGCGACAATTTACCCGAAAGATTGGGCGTGCCTGCTACGTCGGGCACCCAGATATCATGAAATTTCGACAGTGCCAGGCGCAATACCCAGTTGGCCGCCCATTCCAGCGCCGCATTGGGCACCTGCAAATTCAGTTGATGTGTAATGAACGCGCACCGGGTCCGCTTGCTGAAACACCCGTACCGGTTGTCGGAAATAATGCCGTCGACGCCATGCTCCTGCACCAGGCGCTCCGTAGCCCATTGCTCCGCCCGAATGGCGTACGTGATGCGGGGCAACTGCCAGGCGATATTCCGCACCATATTCGGCGACTCGTAGCGAATATGGTACGAGGGCAACTCAAATGCAGGAAGGTGTGGGCACTCGGCCTTGAGCAGGTGCAGCGCCACCCCGTCGGAAGCCAGCATCACCTCGACGCCCATTTCTTCGAGCGCCCGGATGATGGGAATGCAACGGGCCACATGGCCCAGCCCCCAGTTGAGTGGTGTGACAAGGATGCGTTTCAAAACGACAGTATTGGAAGCCGGAAGGGTGAAATTTCGTTGTGGTTTCGGCGTTTGAGGTTTAGTATTTACATTCGCCTTTGTAAAAGTAAACAGACTTTCGATTATGAAAAAAATTAACTGGTTGCGCGTAGTCTTTTTTCTACTCACGGTATTTATGACAATGGAGAGCTGCGGTTTGTTCAAACCGAAGTGCAATTGCCCGCATTTTTAGAGAAGTGAGAGGGTGAGAGATGAGAGAAGTGAGAGCCGACTTCGATTACACCTGACTACCCTTGACATTCCTATTCATAAATTTCCGTCATAGCAGGTGTAATCGAAGTCGGCTCTCACTTTTCTCACCCTCTCACATCTCTCACTTCTCTGTTTATAGTTAATGTTTGTTGCCAAACAGCCTCGGGCCGTTAAGCCCGGGTTAAACCGCTTTCGCGCTGTCTTATTTGCTTTTTTCTTTGTTCAAAAATCATTTTGACCATGAAAAAAGTTTTGCTCTCCGGTTTTTTCGCCGCCCAGGCGTTTCTCGCATTCAGCCAGATTTATGTAGAAAGTGTAAAGTTGGAACCTTCCAACACGGGCCAGTACATTGAACTGGACCCGCAGTTCCGCTCCGACGGGCGCTGCACCTTTACCGTCGACTATGGTCAGCCCAATCCCAAAGAAAAGTATGTAACCGATGCTGCGGGACGGCACTTCGATTTTCACAGCCTCGTCGACGGGCTGAACGTATTTTATGAAGAAGGATGGGAAGTGGCGCAGGTGACGGATACGCCGGAACGGGGAAGAAGATTTCTGCTGAAACGCAGGTATTAAACGAGTCCGAAGTCTTCAGTGCGAAGTGCGAAGTCTGGAATCAGTGCGAAGTCGTCAGTGCGAAGTGCGAAGTCATGAACAACGTGGGTGAATGTGGACTTCGTACTTCGCACTGACGACTTCGGACTGATTCCAGACTTCGCACTTTTTCAGCGTCCGCTGAAAAACCGCATCCGGTAATCAGCATTGACTTTTCCCTGCCGGATATCATCCATTTTGCGCTGGATCAGCCTTTTTTTCAGCGGCTTAAGGCGTTCGGTGAACAGAATGCCCTGGATATGGTCGTATTCGTGCTGAATAACCCGGGCATCGATGCCACTGAAGGTTTCCTCGAACGTTTCAAATTGTTCGTTCTGGTAACGCAGGCGGATCACAGCCGGGCGTTCCACATCGCCGCGGATACGCGGGATGCTGAGACACCCTTCCTCGTAGGCCCAGGGGTCGCCGGTTTCTTCCAGCATTTCGGCATTGATAAAAGTCTTTTTAAACCCTTTATCGGTTTCTTCTATCTCGTCTTTTTTGCGTTCCAGTTGCAGCGTATCGATCACGAAAAGCCGGATGCTCAACCCGATTTGAGGGGCCGCGAGGCCCACACCGTCGGCCTGGTACATCGTTTCCCACATATTGGCGATCAGGGTGGCCAGGTCTGTATAATCCGCCGTGATCGGGGTCGCTACTTTTTTCAGAACGGGTTGCCCGTAGGCGTAGATAGGTAAGATCATTTTTAGTTATCCGTTATTGGTTATTGGTTATTCGTTATTGGTTATTAGTGGTGGTAACGCACGGCTTCTGGAAATACCAAGCGTTACCACCACTAATAACCAATAACGAATAACCAATAACTTTTACCAATAGTTTGCTTCCATATACTGCTCCAGAATCAGCGCCGCCGCAACCTTGTCCACCAGAGATTTGTCGCGGCGTTTCATCTTTTTGGCGCCGCTTTGCAGGATAATGCGTTTGGCGTCATTGGAAGTATTGCGTTCATCCTGGCGAACGACCGGCTGTGCGGGGAATTTTTTTTGCAGTTGTTCGGCAAAAAGATCCACCTGGTCTGCAATCTGGGCGGGGTTGCCATCCGGATAGAGCGGCAGGCCTACCACAAAACATTCCACCTCTTCCTGCGAGCAGTATTTTTCCAAAAAAGCCATCACTTCGGCAGTCGGAACCGTCGTCAGGGCGCTGGCAATAATTTTCAGCGGGTCCGTGACGGCGATTCCGGTGCGTTTCTGGCCGAAGTCGATAGCGAGTATGCGGCCCATTATTGGGGTAATTGGCCAGGCAATGACGGCGCCGTAGGCATGTACGCGCCGAATTTCTGGTTCAATTCATTTTTCAGTGCGTCGTCTTTCATGGTATCTGCCATACCGAGCAGGTTCTGTGCCGTGTTCATGGCAAACTGGTTGTCCTGCTGGTACGATTGCTGGAAACGCGGCGACAGCGATTTGTAGAAGCGCATTTGCTGTTCGAGCATGTTCGCAATGTCGCGGATTTTCGCAGCGGCCTTGTCCTTAGCGCCGGCGCGGACGTATACGTCGCACATGAACGCTGAGAACTGGTCGTATTGGAAATTGTATGCCGGGAATACCTCGAAGTATTTGTCGGTGAGCGCAATGGCTTTGTCCTTTTTGTTTTCGACGATCAACTGGCGTGCCAGGCGGATCATGCTCACCCGCATGGTTTGCAGGCTGGGCAGGTAGGCGCGGTCGACATGCAGCCTTTCCTTGTCAAAATTGCCCCATTTCCACTTGGTCATGATATTGTCGAATGCCGTTTCCGTGTCCACACCGCCGCTGCCGATGATACCGTAAGCCTCGTTGGCGCCGACGCCGATTTTGGGCACCAGGCGCAGGCTCAGGCCTTCGAGTTGCAGGTAATCCTGCAAGCCCAGCAGTTTGTCTTCGCGGCAGGTAACGGCCCAGTAAATCGGGCGTTTCCAGATATTGGAAGCCACCAGGTCCATAATCGCCAGTTCGTCCTTGATGAGGAACGGGTTTTTGTCGTCCACATCCAGTTGGAAATGCATGGTATCGACGATGGTCGAATCGGAAGGAGAAATCAGTTTGTTGGCGATGGCCTCCTGCCTGTTCACCGGAATAGAAATCTTGTTGGTCGGCAGGTACGTGTCGAAGTCGCGGCCGCCCTGCGAAGGCAGTTTGTGGTCTTCCGCGAGGAATTTCATTACCTGCTGGATGGTCATTTCCTTGCCGCCACCCGGAGCGTAATAAGGTGTCTGAATGCGTTTGAAGCCGCGCAGTTGCTCTGCCGGAATACTCATATCGAGCGCGGGCGAGTTGTTTACGCTGCGCCGCAGCTGGTCGATATACCAGTCGACGGCGATCAGCGACAGGTTCACCACACGTACGTCGGTGCGGATGCCTTCCACCTCCTGGCAGTACCAAAGCGGGTACGTGTCATTGTCGCCGTATGTGAAAATAATGGCGTTGGGTAAGCAGGAGTTCAGGAAGTTGCTGGCGTAGTCGCGGCTGGCATAGTGCTTGGCGCGGCTGTGGTCGTCCCAGTTCTGGGTAACCATCAGTAAGGGCGCAGCAAGGCCGATCAGCGCAGCCACGGGGGCAGCGATGGCGGCTTGTTTCAGGCGATTGGCCAGCAGGTCGTAGAGCGCAACTACGCTGAGCCCGATCCAGATGGTATAGGTGAAGAACGAGCCGGCCAGTACGTAGTCGCGTTCGCGCGGTTCGTTCGGCGGCTGGTTGGAATATACGATGATACCGATACCCGTGATGATAAACAGGGCGAAAAGTGCTGCAAAATCGCGTGGACGGCGCTGGTAGTGGAAAAACATACCAAGCAGACCGAGCAGGAACGGGATCAGGTAGTATTTGTTCCGGGCCTGGTCATACTTTTGGAAATCAGGCAGTTGCGACTGGTCGCCGAGGCGCGCATTGTCGAGCGGAGCGATACCGCTGATCCAGTTACCCGAGGTTACGTCCCAGGCGTAATAGCCCTGGTCGCCGTTCTGGCGGCCGGAGAAGTTCCACATGAAGTAACGCCAGTACATCCAGCCCAGCTGGTATTTCCAGAAAAATTCGATGTTGTCGCCAAAAGTCGGCTCGCCGGAAGGTTTGTCGATCCAGCGGCGGTAGAGTGCCGGGCGTCCCTGCGAATAGTCGCCCATACGGGGGAACAGCGCTTCGGTGCTTGGCGGGTACGTGTAGTCGAGTTTCTCATCCACCACTTCGTAGCGGTTGCCGACACGGCCGTAGCGCTCTTCCGACTCCATGCCGCTTGGGCGGGCATCGAAGTGCGGACCGCGCACCAGCGGACGTTCGCCGTACTGTTCGCGGTTGAGATAAGGCAGCAGGCGCATCGGATCCGAAGGGTCGTTCATATTGATCGGCGTATTGGCCTTTGCACGAATGATCACCATTCCGTAGGAAGTGTAGGCAATGACGACTACCGCCAGACCCACTACGATGCGTTGCAGCAGACCGTTGCCGGTGCGTTGGGCGCGGGCCAGGCCGTACCAGATGCCGCCGCCGAACAGCAGGATAACCGGAATGATGCCGGAGTAGAACGGCAATCCCAGGCTGTTCACCATAAATTTATCGAAACTCGACCAGAGTCCGGGAATACCGGCTATGACGATTTTCTGAATCACGACGATAAATGCCATGCCGACAGCCGCAGCGATCAAAGTGCCTTTGACCGTGGGTTTTTCACTTTTTTTGAAATAATACAGCATAGCCAGCGCCGGGAAAGTCAGCAAACTGAGCAAGTGGACGCCGATGGAAAGTGCCGTTGAATACACGGCAAATACCAGCCAGCGGTCGGCATCGGGCGTGTCGGGCAGGTTGTACCATTTCAGTGTGGCCCAAAGGGTCATGCACGTGAAAAAGGTAGACATGGCGTACACCTCGCCTTCCACGGCCGAAAACCAGATGGAAGAAGTAAAGGCAGTGGCCAGACCGGCAACCACGCCGGCACTGATCGCCGCAATGGCGGCTCCGCCTTCCGGGTCGGTAGCGCGGCCGACGAGGATCAGCCGGGCCAGAATGGTGGTGCTCCAGCATACGAACATGGCGGCAAAAGCCGTGGAAGTGGCCGAAAGCAGGTTGACCGAATAGGCAATGGCTGCCTGGTCGCTGGATATCAGG
This sequence comes from Bacteroidota bacterium, assembly GCA_029561355.1. Taxonomy (GTDB): domain Bacteria; phylum Bacteroidota; class Bacteroidia; order Chitinophagales; family Saprospiraceae; genus M3007. Next base: position 5,973 of record JAKQJD010000020.1, read on the forward strand.
GAAGCCACCCAGGTAAAGAGGCGGCCTACCAGCAGGAAGATGGGTGCGCCCGGCGGGTGCACAACCTGCAGTTTATATGCGCCGGAAATAAATTCGCCACAATCCCAGAGGCTGCCCGTCGGTTCTGCGGCAGCGCCCAGAACCAGCACCGCAATGAGGAATGTCAGCCAGCCTGCGAGGTTATTTAATGTCTTAAAGGAAGTCATTATCCAGTTTTAAATGATAATCAGCGTTAAAAGGAAGCGCAAAACTAATAAAGTCCGCTCAACCCAAACCTTTGTGCGCACAAATTCGGCAGATTGCCCGAAAAAGAAACCCGGAGACGCGCCGTTTCTCCGCACCATAGAGTTGTGCGGCGCTTTTCAGGTTGCATAAACGTTCAAAATTCCTGTCCCGTATAAATGAAAAAGTGACCATCGCTTTGGGAATCCGGCAAGTCATCCGATGACTCCGAGTCATCGGATGACTTGCCGGAAAGCCCAATAGCCACCAACGAAAAATCCCGAATTCCTCCCATCGGGAAAAATTCGGGATCACTCCTCTGAAAGCGGTGTACGCCTCTAACGCTCTCACTTCTAAAAAAGCAGCTGACAATGGGCGAAGCGGTCAACTCTAAGCCTCTCACCCTCTCACTCTCTCACCCTCTCACTTCTAAAAAAGCGGCTGACAATGGGCGAAGCGGTCAACTCTACGCCTCTCACCCTCTCACTCTCTCACCCTCTCACTTCTAATCAGAGTCCCAGTTTGGCTTTCACCAGCGCCGTCACGTCGTCGCCTTCAGCGGCGAACAGCGTAATACCCGAGCTGGTATCAAAGATCATCAGGTAGCCTTTTTCCTTGGCAACGTCCTTCACAGCCGCTTCTACCTTTTGCAGGATCGGCGTGAGCAGGGCTTCGCGTTTGGCGGCAGCCAGTTGCTGGGCATCCTGTTCGAATTTCTGGATGGCCTGTTGCTGTGTTTGCAATTCTGCCTGACGGGTTTGTGTCTGTACCGGTGTCAGAACACCGGAATTGTAGTCTTTTTCAAGAGCGGCATAAGCCTCCTGAAATGCCTTCGTCATAGCTTCGTCTTTAGCGCCGAGCGAGTCGGTGTAGACTTTCATGGCGTCATTGGCCTTTTTGGTATCTGGCAGCAGTTCCAGCAGATTACCCAGGTTCATGTGGCCGTATTTGGGCTGCGTTTGAGCAGTGAGCGTAGTCGCGCCGATCAAAATGGTAATCAGGACTGCGAATGGTGTTTTACAAAACATCGTTTGAGAAAATGTGTTTTTTAAAATAGAAAAACGAAAAACGGTCGCAAAAGTAACATTTTGCGGTAGACAAGCGGACTTAAACGGCGGCTACTGAAAAAAACTGTTGCCTTCTTTAGACCAGTAAAACGAATTTGGACCTGAAAACGCCCCTCCGGGCCGCGAAAACAGGCTGCAAAACGTAATAGAGCGGTCAGAAGTTAAAGTTCAGTTAAGCCATACGGGTTGGTAGGGCCAAAATTTGTTGGCACTACGTTTCTTTGGCGTACCTTTCTGACGTTTCAGTTTACACTGCTATATTTCACCTATACCCGGCTGGGCCGGCTCCACAGTATGAAACAAATTCTCGCGCTTTCCATATTTTTCCTTGCCTTTTGCGCCATCGGCCATGCTCAGCAAACCCCCAAACCGGAAAAGAAGGGCCTCGTCCAACTTTCGGGTATCATCGTAGCCGAAATTGAGGGCCGTCGTACCACGGTGCCGTACGCTACGGTTTACCTGCCCGAAAAACGCCGCGGCACGTACTCCGACTACCGCGGTTTCTTTACCATTGTTGTAGAGGAAGGCGACAAGGTCCGCTTCAATTGTATCGGTTTGAAACCGGTCACCATCACCATTCCCGATACGCTTACGATGGACCGTTACTCCATTGTACAGATTATGTCGCAGGATACCATCAACCTGCCCACGACGGTTATTTTTCCCTGGCCTTCCAAGGAACATTTCAAAGTAGAGTTCCTGAAAATGGACGTGACGCCCGAATTGCAGCGCCGCGCTACGGAAAATCTGGCGAATGAATACCTGACGGAAGCGCGGAAAAATCCTGATATCGTGCCTTACGGCGGCCGGGAAAGTGCCAATTTCTACCTGCGCCAGCAATCCCGCGAGTATGTCTACCTCGGACAGACGCCGCCCATGAATATCTTCAGCCCGCTCGCGTGGGGGCAGTTTTTCAAAGCCTGGAAGGACGGGGATTTCAAGAAGAAAAAAGACTAAGTTATTAGTTATCGGTTATTAGTTATCAGGGTGGTAGGGGACCATCTGCACAAATGCTTCGCTGCCCGATTGTGCGGCGAAGCATTTGTGCAGATGGTCCCCTACCACCCTGATAACTAATAACCGATAACTAATAACCTACTTCAGCGCCGTCTTTCGCAAGCGTTGCAGGAATGGGGAGGCAAAAATAAACGACTGCAAATTTTCATTGTCGCTGCCGAGCACCTCGTCCTTGTGGCCGCTCCATTCCAGTTGGCCTTCGTGGAGGAAACAGATGTTTTCACCGATTTCCATCACCGAGTTCATATCGTGGGTATTGATAATGGTGGTGATGTTGTTCTCGTGGGTGATGCCGCTGATGAGTTCGTCGATCAGGATACTTGTTTTCGGGTCGAGGCCGGAGTTCGGCTCGTCGCAGAACAGGTATTTCGGTTCCAGCACGATGGCACGCGCGATACCCACGCGTTTTTGCATACCGCCGGATAATTCGGAAGGATATTTTTTATTGTTTCCCCCCAGGTTCACACGTTCCAGGCAGTAATTCACCCGTTCCAGTTTTTCCTTGTAGGTTTTGGTGGTAAACATATCGAGCGGGAAGCGGATATTTTCCTCCACCGTCAGCGAATCGAACAGGGCGGAACCCTGGAACAACATGCCGATTTTCATTCGGATGGCGCGCATACCTTCCTTGTCCAGATTGGTAAAATTGACGTCGTCGTAATATACCTGCCCGCTTGTCGGCGTTTGCAGCCCGACGAGGATTTTCAGCAATACGGTTTTGCCGGCGCCGGAACGGCCGATAATCAGGTTGTTTTTGCCTGCTTCAAAGGTAAAACTGATGCCTTTCAGCACCGGTTGAAGTCCGAAGGTCTTGAAAACGTTTTCTGCTCGAATCATATGGAGGTTGTTGGACCGGGGCAAATGTAGGCATCCGGGGTGAAAGCGCGGGCGCTCTCACCATTTTTCCAGTTTAATACTGATTGTAGCAGCCTCTTTTTTCCATTCGAAGCGGGTTTCTTGCCAGTTGGGCGCCCGGAATTTGGGCCGCGCATTGTTGGAAGCGCCGTACGGCTCACTCGGTATGCCGAGGAAGTTGGTGTCCATAGTACCGTTGCCGTTGACGTCGTGAAAACAACTCACGGCGTAGGTGCCGGGTCCAAGTTCCGGAAATGCACAGGTAAGTGATCCTTTCTGACGGACGGGAACAATACGTACAGCGCGCGCTTTTTCCGGCGACATGTACGATTCGGCACGGTCGTATACGGCTACGTAAATCTGCCCCCGATCTTCCTTGATGTGGGTAAAAACAACATTCAGGCCGGTATCTGCCGGCTGAAAAATGCCCGAAATCAAAATAAACAGCAAAGTATGCATGGTGGGTAAGTTGATTGTTGACTTGCAGCCAAACAAGCATTTACGGGAAAGTGTTCAACTCAATTCACCCGGTGCCGGCGTACGCGCGTAATGCCAACCCTAAATCGGCAATGCCGAATACCGTTCAATAAACGCTTTCAACTCATCTACCATACCAGGCGAACCGATGGCTATGGTGCCGCGCTGGTGCAACTCGGTGGGCTCCAGGTCAAGGATGCGTTTCAGTTGCGTGTTCATGGCTTTGCCGCCCGCCTGCTCCACGATCATCGACAAGGGGTTACATTCGTACAGGAGGCGGAGTTTGCCTTTCGGGTATTTCCGTGTGCTGGGGTACAGGAAAATGCCGCCATGGATCAGGATGCGGTGGATATCGCTCACCATGCTTCCGATGTAGCGCAGGCCGTAGTTCTGGTCGGAGCAGTGGTCGATGTAGCGCCGCATTTCGAGGTCGAATTTGGAATAATAGCCTTGATTGACGGAATAGGTGGAGCCTGTTTCCGGAATGCGCATGTTGCGGTGGCTGAGGCAGAATTCGCCGATGCTCGGGTCGAGTGTAAAACCGTTGACGCCGCGGCCGGTGGTGTACACCAGAATGGTGGAAGTGCCGTACAGCACATAACCCGCCGCAACCTGCCGAGAACCCGGTTGCAAAAAATCCTCGATGGCTGCCGGGCCGGTGGCATCCGTTTTACGGCGGTAAATAGCGAAAATGGTGCCTACGGATACGTTCACGTCGATGTTGGAAGAGCCGTCGAGCGGATCGAACATGACAATGTAATGGCTTTGTTTGGAACTGACAGCCGGCACGTGGATGATATCGTTGTCTTCCTCCGAAGCGATGGCGCAGCATTCGCCGGAGTTTTGCAGGCACTCCACCAGTTTGTCGTTGGCGTACACGTCGAGTTTTTGCTGAATGTCGCCGCTCTGGTTTTCACCGCTGTCGGCTACGCCGATGATGTTCACCAGGCCGGCTTTGTTCACTTCCCGGTTGATGATCTTGGCGGCCACGCCGATATCGCGCAGGAGGCCGGTGAGTTCGCCGGTGGCGTAGTCGAAATCCTTTTCGGAACGGATGATAAACTCATCGAGGGTAATGATGCGGTTGCCGGGAAGCGTGTTGTCCCTCAAATGGTTGTGCGAAACCGCTTTTTTGTTGCTGGTGGACATGGTGGTGGTGGGTTTGGTGGTGTTTGGGTTGTGGTGTTTGGTGTTTGGGGGTGGTTACCCTCGGGCTCTATTTTCGTTGAAGCCAAAGGGAGAGTACCCCCAAACACCAAACCCCACACCCCAAACACCCACATGTGGTTAGGTGAATGCCGCTGGTCGGTCGGCTCTGCAAAAGTACAAAACAGGCACGACCTGTGGAGGCTTCAAACAAAGTTGTATTTTCGGGCGTTGATGAGGATGTTTCGTGTGTAGTGTTTTGTGTTTGGGGGTACTTTGCCCTTGAATTCGTGAACAACGCACCCGAGGGCGAAGCGCCCCAAACACGAAACACCAAACACCAAACACGAAAAAAAATGCGCGCAATTTTTTTCCTCCTCCTCCTTTCCTTCCTGGCCTGCCGCAAAGGGCCGGATACGATTCCTTTGCCCACCAAAATTTGTGTGAGCACCCAGCACCACGGTTACCCCATTCCCAATGCCACGGTGTATGTGAAATTCAACGCCGATTCTTTTCCGGGTTATCAGCAGCCGGCTTCCTACTACGATGCCACGTTCAAAACCGGCTCCGATGCCCGCGGTTGTATCGAATCGGTGCCTGAAGGTACTCACTGGCTCGTGGCGTTCGGCTACGACAGTATTCATTATCCGCACGATGTGTTCGGGAGTATTCCGATAGAAGTTTCGCTGAAAGACCGGCCGGTAAGGGATACGATTTTGTATGTGTCGGAGCAGCACTAGTACCCCCATTTCCCCTGCCACCACTAACCCTCCACTCCACTCCTGTTCATCAAATCCAAATTCACCAGCATCGCCACCGACACAAAAAACAGCGACCCGATCTTGTCCGTTTCCACCAGGTCGTTCATCAGCATGAGCAGGTCGATGAGGATAAAGCACATGACAGAAGCGGTCACCATGCGGCGGCGCCAGCCTGGCGGTGAGCGGTGAAAAACGCGTTCGCCATAGAGCATGACGAGCACCGAAAACAGGATAAAAATGACCATGCCGGGCAGGCCCTGTTCCACGGCGGTCATGAGATAGTAGTTGTGAATGCCCGAGTGTTCGGGATTGTCGCTCACGTAGGTTTTAAAACTCGAAACGGTGTATTTCGTGTAATAAAAGTAAAAATTCCCCGGCCCGAAGCCCGTAATGGGCCTTTCCTTGATCATGTACGTCGCCGCCACCCAGCGGTACACGCGTTCCATAGTGGAAATATCTTCCAGTTTTGTGGTGGCTTCGAGCAGGTTGTCGAAGCGGGTGTGGGTAATGGCTTTTTCGTAGTCGGGCGCAAACTCCAGCCAGTTGTCGCGGGTGCCGACAAAAGTGATAAAAATACCCAGCACGAGGGCGAAGCCCAGCAGCGCCATTTTCATCAGCCGCCAGCGCATGATCCAGTAGATGCCGACGGCGGCTGCCAGCGCCACATAGGCGGCGCGGGTGTAGGCAAAATTGATGGCCACGAGCAGGAAGGCGATCGTGATCACCAGAAACCACCACATTTTGCTCCAGCGGCGGTACCAGTAGGTGGCGTACCAGATAAAAGGCAGAAAAATGGCCAGCAGGCAGGCGTACATCACGTGGTTGCGGAAAAACGGTCCCATCACGTATGCCACGTCCTGAAAAGAAAAGTTGATGGCTGCATGACGAATGAAAACCGACAGTACCGCAATCAGCAGCGGAATCAGGAACCACCAGAAAAACTCCTTGAAATCCTTTTCCGTGCGCAGCAGATGAGTTGCCAGGCAGTAAAATACGATCACGTACCAGCCTTTGGCCAGGAGGTATTTCAGGGAAACGTACACGTCCTGCGAAGTAAGCACGCTGATGCTGATCCAGATCAGGTGCAGGATCAACCCGATGGTAAGTGGATGCCGCACAAAGCGGGCATCCACCGCGCGTACATTTCGCAGCAGCCAGCCCACACCGCAAAGGGTGAGCAGCCACATCAGTTGTTCGGATGGTAAATCGGTGGAAAAACCGCCCGGAAGTTCCGTTTCAATGGAAAGCGGCAGGCAGGCGATCATCAGAAAAAATACCCGCCTGAAATCGACGGCCGTGAGCCACAGCACCGCCAGCACAGCCGGAACCCCGAGCAGCCACCAGGCTTGAAAGCCGATTCCTGCCCAGATCAACAGCATACTCACAACAGCCAGTCCGCCGAACAGGAGTCGCTGCGGATGGTCGCCGGGTATGCCCAGGATCGTGGAGAGGCGGTTTAGCATCGGGCTCGTATTATTCTCCTTTAATTTCTGCCCAGTTAATATCCTTGTACGCGTCGGCGATCAGTGCGGCCAGGATACTGAAAAAGAAAGCCGCTACGACAGCCGCGAGCACGATGAGTGTGCGGCCCGGACGGCTTTTGATACGGGGGATCTCTGCCTTTTCCACTAATTGCAGCGAAGGAATGTCCGTTTGGTAGGCGGCCAGGATTTGATTATAGCGCTCCAGGTCATAACTCAATTGCTTACGGCCCTGAAAGTGCAGGTCGCTGAGGGTCGATACCTGTGGTAGCCCTTCGTTGAAACGCTCGAGGTTGAGACGGTCGTCTTTTACGCTGGGAGAGGTGAGCCGGGACAGTTCGCGTTCGTAAGCGCGTACATTGGCTTTGATATACTGAATAGTATCCTGGGGAATGAGCGGGTTGTTTTCCAGAACCTCCAGACGGGCGTTGCCGCGGATCACTTCAGATTCGGCTTTGGTGAGGTTTTCAGCCAGTTGACCGCCCTGTGATCCGGCATCGTAGATGTTGTAGAATTTTTTGACGTAATTCAGACTGTCGGCCAGAATGGTCAGTTCCCTTTTTTTTCGGGTCATATTGTCCTGAAAAGTGGCCAGCAGCGTTGCCTGGCTGCTTTTGATCAGTCGTTGTCCGATGGCATTGATCTTGTCACGCGCAGCGTTGGCCATATCGGCGGCCAGTTGCGCGTCGGTATCTTCAATGCTGAGTTCGACAGCGTCGTTTTTGTTCTTCAGGACAGAATACAGTTTCCGGAAATGCTTGCGGACTTTATACGGGCCTTGTTTGGAAGTCGAGTCGATATCATAATGGTCATACAAACGAAACTTCGTTACCATATAATCCACTACTTCATTGCTCTCCGCAATTTCCACCATACGGTCGAGGTCGCGGTCGGAACCGAAGTATTCCGTCACCTTGCTGGTGTAACCGAAAATGAGTTCAGGATTGGCTAATTCGGGGCTGGCAGGGTAAAAGATAGTAGTCCCCTGATAGTAATTGTCCATCAGGAGGGTGATACCGATGCTTCCTATCAATGTAATCAGACAAATATTCCGAATGGCTTTTCTCCAACGGTACATAGTAGAGAAAACCCCCAGCAGGTTGTCGCGGTTGCTCATGTGTGTAATGATTGTGATGCCGGTAACGGCCCAACGCTAAAAGTGATTTTTCTGACGGTCTGTCAAAAAACGGCGCAAAAATAGGAAAAGCCTCCGTCTTGGACAGGGTAGTAATAAAATAACTCCCGCACTACGGTGGAAGAGTCATGCGCGTTAACGCCGGAGAGGCGAAATTGGCTGCCAGCAAACAGAAATAAAAAAACCCAGCAGCGCTCATACGCGCCGCCGGGCCATCAAAACACGCTTCATTTATGTGTTGCAAAGGTAAAAGCAAACAATCCAAATTCGCAATACTTTTTCATATTTTTTTAAACATGACAAAGCCGCCCCTTTCTTCGGGTTTTAATAAACCGTATTCGAAGCGCGTTGAGCCGCAAATTTCGTATCCCGCTTTGCGGTAGGCAGCAATGGGGCCGTTTGTCATTACGTTGAGCCACAATGCTTTACAATGAAGTTCGGTCGCTTTTTGCTCCGCCGCTACCAGGAATATTTGTCCCACCCCTTTTCTGAAAAAATCCGGCATCAGGTATATTTTTTCCAGAAACAACGCATTGCTTTCGCCTTTTTCCGGCATGGATTTATGTAAATAAAATTTCATGAATCCTGCAATGTGCCCCAAATCGTCCCGCCCGATCCAGTATTCAATTTCCGGATCTGATAGTTCGCGCGTTAAAGTTTCTTCACCGAAACAGCGTTCCATATACCATTCCAGCCCGTTTTCCAGCCATATGTGCCTGTAATACGGCTCGTAGGTAGCCCGGCCGACGTATTGCAGCAATTCAAGATCGGAGAGCAGGCACTTTTGAAAAGTAATGAACACGGGAAAATAGAAGTGAGAGGTGAGAGAGTGAGAAGTGAGAGTCCGTAGAGTACGCCGCTTCGCCCTTATTAGAAGTGAGAGAGGTGAGAGAGTGAGAAGTGAGAGTCCGTAGAGTATGCCGCTTCGCCCTGGAATTTTATGAATATAGAGTTACCACCTCCTAAACACAAAACACAAAACCCTAAAAACGCTCATTGTCGGGGCGGAAATGCTGGAGGAGTTGCCGGGCAGCGGCGAAGGGAGAAATGCGGCCTTCCAGCACGAGCGGCTCGAGGGCTGCCAGTTTTTCGCGTATTTCCGGGTTTTGGTAAAAAAGGGTTTGGAGGCCGCTGTCCAGCGATTCTTTCAGCCAGTAAGCCGCTTGCTGCCGGCGGTTTTGATCGAGGTATCCGCTTTCGGTAACCTGTTGACGGAATGACCCGATAGCGTCCCACAATTCGGCGATGCCTGTTCCCTGTTCCGCGCTGCACGCCAGCACCCTGGGCGCCCAGCCGCTGGGTTTGAGGGGCAGCAGGTGCACGGCGTTCAGGTAATGCATGCGTGCCTGGTTGGCGAGTTTGAGCCGGTCGCCGTCGGCTTTGTTGACGGCCAGCAGATCGGCCATCTCGACGATGCCGCGTTTGATGCCCTGTAGTTCATCGCCCGCGCCGGGGAGCAGCAGCAGCAAAAAAAGATCCGTCATGCTGTGCACGGCAATTTCGGATTGTCCCACGCCGACGGTTTCAATCAGTACGATATCGTATCCGGCGGCTTCGGTAAGCAGGATGGTTTCACGCGTTTTTCGGGCCACACCGCCCAGCGATTCGCCGGAAGGGGAGGGCCGGATGAACGCGTTCGGATCGGCAGAGAGCCGTTCCATCCGGGTTTTGTCGCCCAGGATACTGCCTTTGCTGACGGCGCTGGTCGGGTCGATGGCCAGCACGGCTACCCGGTGCCCCTGCCCGGTCAGATACAGGCCGAGCGCTTCGATGAGGGTGCTTTTTCCGGCGCCGGGCGCGCCCGTGATGCCGATGCGCAGGGTTGGCCTGGCGGGCGCTTGTTCGAGCAGGCGGGCGATCACCTGCTGCGCCCGTTCACCATGTTCGGGCCGGGTACTTTCTACCAGCGTAATGGCCTGCCCCAGCAACACCCGGTCGCCGGACCGGATACCCTGTACAAATTCTTCTACGGAAGGAAGTTGTCGACGCATGGGGCGAAGGTAAGAAGGGTGTTTAGTTTTTTGTGTTTGGTTTTTGGGGGAGCACGCTACACAAAAACGGCACCCCCACCGGCTTTATCATGGTTAAAGTTCATTTGGCAGTTTAAGAATATGATTTTAACTAAACCACAAAATTTTGAATATCAATAATTTAATTGTTAAATGAATTGACAACAAATGCCGG
>JAKQJD010000028.1 GCA_029561355.1 Bacteroidota bacterium
GTTGAGGGGTTGAGGTTGTTGAGGGGTTGAGGTTGTTGAGGGGTTGAGGTTGTTGAGGGGTTGAGGTTGTTGAGAATGTTGAGGGTACTTCGCTCAAGACATTCAAGTAGGTCTGCGCGAAGTACCCTCAACCCTCAACAATCTCAACCCCTCAACAACTCACCCCCCGCTTCTGCTGCCGAAGCCTTTAAAAAATCCGCTGCGGCCCCGTGCCGGCACTTTCACCGTGCGGCTCACGGAAGTGCGGCGCAATTCGCTGGAAGCGTTGCCCATGACGCGACTGTCGCGGTAAACGTACGATTGTGCAGGTGAACCGAAACCGCGGCCCATCATATGGCCCATGGCGCTCCACCAGAGAATATGGCCGAGTCCGAAGCCGCCGCCGTGGTGGTGCACCACGGTGGTTTGCCGGACAGTATCCTGATTGCCAACCATACCTTTCGCCTGGGCGAGCGTCATGGTATCCACTTTTCCGTCGAGGTGGCGAACGATGACGCGCGATTGGTCGCGGGTTTCCGCTACCTGCTCATCCACGACGGTAAATTTGCCGGGTTCCGTTTCTTCTACGGTTGTTACAACACCTTTGGTCGGTTCTTCCACAGTCGTTTCTTCCCAGTCGGATCCGTTATTGTCGCTGCCACAACCGGTTGGTACGGCCAGCATGGCAGAAACCGCCAGGTAAAGTGCTCCTTTGCGTGCCCGGCTCGTCCAGGTATTGTTCTGGCTGAAATTCTTGTATGGTGTCATTTCTGATTTGTTGAATATTGGAAATGCAAAGTTGCACTGAAATAACACGTGTTTACAAGTAGCAGGCACGCATATTCGATGAACGCAGATTGAATACGGATAGCCCCGGATGAAGCAGCGACATTCGGAAGAATCTTGCACAACGTATACATTTGCCTGTGATTTGTTTTCTCTTCCTTCCAAAATGAACTTTATGCTCCTCCGTTTCCTGTCAATCAGCCTGCTTTTCCTGTTTTGTTTAAACCTTCAGGCACAATCTTCCCTTTTTGTGCCCCGGAACTACCTGAAAGCCTACACCAATGAAACACGAAGCTGGGACGGGAAGCCGGGCCTGAAATACTGGCAGAATAAATCGAAATATGTTATTTCGGCCACGATCGATCCCAAAAGCCGCGTGTTAAGCGGCGTAGAAACTGTTATTTACACTAATAACAGCCCCGATTCGCTGAAATTACTGCGCATCAAGTTGCAGCACGACCTGTACAGAAAAGGTGTACAGCGGGCATTCGACGTCACCGCTTCCGATGTGGACGATGGCGTGCGCATTGAAAACATCGAATGGAACGGCATGCGTATGGACGCCAAAAACTTCCGGCGCGCCCAGACATTTCTGGATATCCCGCTGACAGACAAACCTTTGCCCGGCAACTCTTCCGGCATATTAAAGGTACAATGGTCGTACACCTTACCCGCAGGTGAAGATGCGGCGCGCGAATGTGTATGCGATTCGTCCACCTTTTTTGTGGCGTACTGGTACCCGCAAATTGCCGTATACGACGATCTGAACGGCTGGGCAACACACCCGTACACAGGCCTCCAGGAATTTTATAACGACTTCAACGACTACGAGGTGACGATTTCCATGCCGAAGGGCTACCAGGTATGGGCTACCGGCGAATGGCAAAACGCGGCAGACATTCTCACGCCTGCCTACCTGGACCGCTGGAATAAAGCGCATACATCCGGCGAGGTTTCGTCCATTTTTACAGAAAAAGAATTGTCGGCGGGCGGCGTTTTTAAAAACAAAAGCGATAATATCTTCCGTTTCAAGGCATCCGATGTGCCCGACTTCGCATTTGCCAGCAGCGACCACAACAACTGGGATGCCACCTCGGTGGTGGTAGACGATAAAACGGGCAGGCGGACTTTTGTCAGCGCCGTGTACAATACTGCCTCCACCGACTATCCGCAGGTGGCGCGCATCACTGCCGACGCCATCCGGCTAATGAGCACCTGGCTGCCGGGCTATCCGTTCCCCTACCCTGTCATGACGGTTTTTAACGGAAACGACGGCATGGAATTTCCCATGATGTGCAACGATGCGAGTACTGCGCCGGGGTCTCCCATGACGCTCACAGTGCACGAGGTAAGTCACACCTATTTTCCGTTTATGATGGGTATCAACGAGCAGGATTATGCCTGGATGGACGAGGGCTGGGCGGCATTTTTTGATTTCAAACTGTCCGATTCGCTTTCCGGACACACATTGGGCCGGGTGCGCCCCTACGCACCCATTGCCGGAACCGACGACGACGTACCGCCCATGGTCAAATCGCGCAACCTGAGCACGGCTTACCGGAATGCTTCCTACCAGCGCCCGCAGAACGCCTATTTCGGTCTGCTGGACCTGCTGGGGTACGAAAAATTCCACACCTGCATGACCACGTATATGGATCGCTGGAAAGGTAAACACCCCGAGCCGTTCGACTTTTTTCAAACCTGGAACGAGGCATCCGGCGAAAACCTCGACTGGTTCTGGCGCTCCTGGTTTTTCGAATGGGGCTTTCCCGACCTGGCCATCCAGGGAGTTATCACGGATGAAGCCGCACATGCTCAGGTAGTTATCATCGAAAAAAAGGGGGATATCCCCGTTCCCATACACCTGCAAATCACATTTACGGACGGAACAAAAACCACCATTCACCGAACAGCAGCGGCATGGAAGGACGGGCAACAAAATATTCGCGTCACCTGCCCGGAAGGCAAAAAAGTGAAAAGTATCGAGATGGGCGACCACACCATTCCGGACGTGAACCCGGCCGACAACAAATGGGGCGCTTAGGTCTTGGTACTTAAACAAAGAAAATCAGGGGTTTTTGAACCATCAATCAACCGGGACCACTACCTTTCGGCCACTGAAACCAGAATACTTAACCTTTACAAACATCATCGTCGTATGAAGACCAATAATCTGCTTACCTACCTGCTGTACGCCTTGCTGGGACTCCTGATCATTGCCGCCGGTTACAAGGCATGCCAGATGCAGGAATCAAAAAAACGCCAGGCTGAAGAAGAAGCCGAACTGCAAAAAACCCTCCGCGACATGGGTTACGTGCAGGATGACACGACGGCAACCGGCAGCAGTTATGCCGGCGACACGACTACTTCCACGGTCGTAACCTCCAGCGGCATCGAAAAAGAGCCTGCTACGTCTACTACGCCTACTACCTCCTCCAGATCAACAGCGGCGACACCAACTACGAAAACGACTACTCCCAAACCCGTTACAACTACGCCCGCTGCCAGCACGGCTTCTACCGTGAAGTCTGCTACCAGTACCGCTTCCACCATGGCTTCCAAAGGTGTTGCAGCGGTAAAAGGTCCGGGCACCGGCCGCTGGGCGGTACGCGCAGGTACGTTCAGCCAGATGGAAGGCGCACGTCGCAGACTGGAAGAAGTGATCCGCTTGGGTTATCCGAATGCGGAAATTTCCAAAACGAGTGATGGAAAAGCCGCCGTCGTGGTGTTCCGCTCCAACGATAAAAATGCCGCCATCCGCGTGGTAGACAAACTCGAAGAGAAAAATATCGATGCGGCCGTGTTCGACCGCAACAAGAAAAACTGATCCTGAAGAGCGTGTTTGGTTTTTTGTGTTTCGTTTTTAGGAGGGTTTGATTGTCAACTCCTAAAAACGAAACACAAAAAACCAGACACCTCATTTCAAGTGGTATCCGTTCAGAAATTCACGAACGCCCATGCGGCGTTTGCCTTCCATCTGGAGTTCCAGGATTTCCAGAAATCCGTCCTGCGCACGCACCCGAAGGTGGTTTTTTCCATCCGAAACGAAAGTGCCCGGCGCTGCCGGTTCGCCGGTTTCACTTTTTTGAGCGCGCAGGATTTTTAGTGTTTTCCCATCCAGTTCCGTCCACGCGCCCGGGTAAGGGCTCAACCCACGCACAAAATTGTGCACCTGCTCCAGCGGCCGGTCAAAATCGATCCGGCATGTTTCGGTAAATATTTTCGGCGCGTGCGTCACTTCGGCTTCTACCTGCGGGAAAGGCATAACTGTATGATTTTCAAGCGCCTGTACGGATCTTAACACCAGGTCTGCGCCGGCTTCCATCATCCGGTCGTGCAGTTCGCCGGCTGTTTCGTTTTCGCCGATCGGTATGTGTACCTGAAAAAGCAGGTCGCCGGTATCGATTTCGTGTTTGAGCAAAAACGTGGTGAGTCCCGTTTCTTTTTCTCCGTTGATGACCGCCCAGTTGATCGGCGCTGCGCCACGGTATTTCGGCAGCAGCGAACCGTGCAGGTTCATCGTACCCATGGCCGGCATATTCCATACCGCTTCCGGCAACATACGAAACGCCACCACGATTTGTAAATCGGCTTTGTACGAGCGCAGTTCCTCCAGGAATTCCGGGTTTTTAAGTTTTTCCGGTTGCAACACCGGAATGTTATTTTCAACGGCGAATTTCTTGACGGCAGACACCTGCGTACCCATTCTGCCGCCGGGTTTGTCGGGCGCCGTCACAACAGCCGACACGTCATATCCGTTCTCCAGTAAAATGCGGAGCGGCGGAACCGCAAATTCCGGCGTACCCAAATAAACAATTCTCATAGGCTGATCTGAAACTCTTTTTAATTTTGTCGGTTCTTTACTCGTCAACACTGCCTTTTCATGCAAAACAATAAATATTCGTACCTTTTTCTGCTTCTTCTGGCCACCTGGCTCCCCTGTTCGGCTCTTTTTTCCCAAACGCCTGTAGAAGGGTACGTTTTTGAAAGCAACAATGTCGGCTTTATCGATCACGCCGCCGTAACAGTTTACGAATTAAACGGCAAAAAAGCCATTTCAACGGTCTATTCCGATGTGTACGGTCATATTGCAGTGGATCTTGCCCCGGGAAAATACCGGTTGTCGAGCCACAAAGATATGTTCGAAGATCGACAGGACACTATTCAGGTAAAAACCGCCAAATTATTTCTGAAACTGGAAATGCGCCGCCAGCCCGGTTATCTGTTCGATGCCAACCTGCTGGAAGCCGGCGACGGCCCTTCCGGGAAAACCGGTCTTACCGGCGCGACGATTGAAATTTATAACCGAACGCTGGATCAGTTGGAAGCCGTTTTGAAAATGAAAACGACCACTTCATTCCAGCAGCGGTTCGAGCAAGGTATGCACTATACGATCCTGATCCGCAAACCCGGTTACATCGGCAAACGTGTGGAAGTATACGTGAACAACAATGATTGTCCGTTGTGTATCGATGGTATTCCAGGATTTGAGACGAGTGGAACCGTAAAAATGATCGGTACGAACAAGGTAATTCCCTTATCGGCAGATATCGTGCTGGAACGTCCGGAAGTTGGGAAAACGATTGCTGTTCCATATGTAAAAGAAGAACAGATCGACAACTGGGGCAAACAACCGCAAGACATAAAAAGCCTTGACCAGATTGCAAAACTGATGAAAGACAACCCCGATATTTCATTTGAAATCGGTTTTCACACCGACGCACGCGGGAATGACAACTACAACCTCGAGATTTCTCAAAAAAGAGCAGACCTGGCAAGGGCTTACGTCATCGACGCGGGTGTGGAGCCCGAGCGCGTAACAGCCAAGGGTTATGGTGAAACCAACCTACTCAATGAATGTGCGAACGGTGTGGAATGTACCGAAGCAGCACACTTGCAGAACCGCCGTACCGAGCTCCTGATCACGGCCGTTTCAACCGAGCCCTACCAATGGCTGAGCATCGAACAGATCGTGGAAGAGGAAAAAATCGCAGCAAGGACCAAAGTGGAACAAAAAGACGCCCCGAAAATTCAATGGCCGGGTGGTCAGAAAAACAAACCGCAGCCGGAAGCCAACAACTCCGTTCCGATCCCCGAATTTAAAGGGAATCAGAAATCTGAAAGCGCCGGAGAAGATGCTACGCATTCGGGAGCGCCGGCCCGAAAACTTGAAAATGTTCCGCATAAAAACGTGAATATCAATCTAATGGATGGCGCATACGCCGGTATGGCAATTCAGGTTTTCAAAAGCACGGAAGAAATGAATTCCTTGCCAAAGCAATTGCGTTCGTTTCCTGAAATTTACTGGAACAGGGAAGCCGACGGCATCTGGTATTATTACATTCTGCCGAAAGGCTCGCTTTCCGACGTAAAAAAGTACTACAAAAAAACCATCAAACCTGAACACCCCGACGCGCTTTTGGTGCGGTTCGGACCTAAAGGGAAAGAATATCTGAAATAACCATGACAGCACTCAACTGGACAAACAACCAGGACATCAACCTGTATGCCGAGCACTGGCCGGTAGAAAAACCCATCGCCGTTATCGCGCTGGCACACGGCCAGGGTGAACACATCGGCCGCTACAACCACGTGGCGGAATGGTACAATGCGCATGACGTCGCCGTTGTCGGCTTCGATCACCAGGGCTACGGCCGCAGCGAAGGTGGCCGCGGGCATGTAAAAAACCTCGACGCTTTTCTAGATGACATCGGCCTTCTGCTTGAAAAAACGCGGGAATTGTATCCCATTACGCCGCTTTTCCTCTACGGACATTCCATGGGCGGCAATATCGTGCTGAACTATGCGCTGCGCAGAAAGCCCGTTCTGACAGGCCTGATCGCCACCAGCCCCTGGATCCAACTTGCCTTCGAAGCGCCTGCTATCAAAGTGCTGGTGGGCAAACTGATGCGCAAGTTCATGCCTACCCTGACACTACCCACCAACCTGGCGTCACACTTTATTTCGCAGGACAAAGCAGTGGTGGAAGCCTACCGGAATGACCCGCTGGTACACGACAAAATCAGTGCAGCAGCAGGTATCGCGCTTATGGAAGGCGCCGACTGGCTGGATAAATATTCGGGAAAAATCCCCATGCCGCTGCTTTTGCTACATGGTACAGGCGATAAAATCATTTCTCCCACGGCAACCAAGGCTTTTTTCAGCCGCGTGAAAGGTGACGTGACGCACCATGAGTGGGCTGGGCTTTACCATGAACTCCACAATGAAAAAGAGCAGGATGAGGTGTTTGAATTTACACTGGCGTGGATGAAAAAACACCTGAAAGGGTGATTTTATGGGTAGCACAGCCTTCAGGCTGTCGGGAAGCGGGACATTGATGTCCCGTCATAATTTCGGGCGCCATGAATGACGCCTTCCCGACAGCCTGAAGGCTGTGCTACCCATAAGTTACCCTTTCCGTCCCAACGTAACCGCCCCCAGCAGCAAAATAGCCTGAAATGTCAGCAACGCCAGCAAAACCACCCCGGCCCCCACGAGCCAGCGGTTTTGTACTTCTCCTACCTGATAGGCCCAATACAAAATGCGGCCTGCCGCTACCGCCGCTATCACCAGGATAATCCTGGCCACCAGTGGAGGCGCGCTCCACAGGGAAAAATGCCCGAACAGGCTGCTGATCACGTAATAAACGCCCAGGATCACCACGAATCCGAACAGAACGTAATAGAGAACTTTGCTCATAAACCGTATTGTTTGATCACATCTTCCGGCGGGCCGTCCCATTGATTGGGCGTGTTACCCACGTAGCCGATGTCTTCAATGCCGATTTTACTCGACCAGAATCCGGAAGCTGTGAGATTGCGCATCAGACTGAAAAAGGCGACGCCCTGGCTCATGCCGCTTTTTTTGCGCTCCGGGTAGGCAATGTCTTCCACCATGGCAATGCGCTGCGCATCTGTGCAACTGATAAAATCCGTTTCGTGCCGCTTTTTCATTTGAATATCCAGCCAGGAAATACCGCCGCGCAGGGGTGTTTGCAGTTCGGGCTTGTCTTTCACCATAAATTCGATGAAATCAGGCACACCCGCATCGGTCGCGCTGCCGGAATGGCTGTCGCGTGGTATGATTATATCCGCCAGTACGGAAATGGTTTTCATTTCGTGCTGGTTGAAAAACTGTTCGGCGAAGAGTTTGGCGTCACGCGCCGTTTCATAATCCGTGCGCCCGAACTGTTCGAATACTGGATCTTTTTTCTTGTCTTCCGGTGCAAAAATATCCGGGCTCAATATTTCCGCGGCTTTCACCTGCGGGCTCAGGCCCACCATACCCAGCGAACTTAAACCGATGCCTTTGAGGAGGTTGCGACGTTTCATG
>JAKQJD010000048.1 GCA_029561355.1 Bacteroidota bacterium
AACACAACCGCACGCAATGTTATTGCCAAAGTTGCATCATCGCCGGTGGAACAGGAATCCGGTACAAATCTCCTTAAAGTGAAAATCAAAAAAAGGTATTTCGTTTATTCCCTGCTGGTGATCGCCCTCGGCGGACTGGTCAGTTATCGCATTGCAACCAACAAAAAAGCGGCGCCCGCCGCACAAACCGGCCGGGGTGGTGGAGGCGGCGCTCCATTGCAGGTAGACGGCTTTGTGGTCAAACAACAGACGTTCGTCGACTCCCTCTCCGTCAAAGGCTCCATCGACGCCAACGAACAAATCGAGATCCGCAGCCAGGTATCGGGGCTGGTGACGGCTATTTACTTCAAAGAAGGCGGGCTGGTGCAAAAGGGGCAGGCGCTGCTGCAAATCGACCGTTCCGAGATCAGCGCACAGTTGTCGCAGGCACGCACCCAGGAAGAACTGGCCGCCGAAAATGCACGCCGCGCAAAACTGCTGCTGGAGAAAGAAGCCATCAGTCAGGAAGAATACCAGACGGCGGAAGCGGAGTTAAAATCCCTGCAGGCCCAAACCCGGCTGACTGAAGCGCAATCGGCCAAAACGACCATCCGGGCGCCTTTTTCGGGCAGGGTAGGGTTGCGCGGGGTGTCGGTGGGCGGTTTCCTGACGCCGGAAACCGTGGTAGCCAACCTCGTGAATGCCAATCCCGTCAAGGTTACTTTTTCGGTGTCCGAACAATACGCGAACCAGATCAAGGTCAATACCCGCATCGGTTTTACCGTGGCCGGCGATAACAAACAGTACACCGCCCGTGTGTACGCCATCGAACCGGGGCTGGATGCGACCACCCGAACCCTGCAGTTGCGCGCGCTGGCCGATAATTCGGACGGCGTGTTGCGCCCCGGCGCTTTTGCCAATATTCATTTGCCGCTTCGCAAAATTGAAAATGCCATCCTGATCCCTTCGCAGGCCATCGTACCGGTGCAAAACGGTAAAAAAGTGTTTGTCGCCAAAAACGGTAAAGCGAAAGAAACGATGGTGCAAACATCCACACGCACCGACACGGAAGTGCTGGTCACTTCCGGTCTGCAAAACGGCGACACGGTGCTGACAAC
Source organism: Bacteroidota bacterium (assembly GCA_029561355.1). Lineage (GTDB taxonomy): Bacteria > Bacteroidota > Bacteroidia > Chitinophagales > Saprospiraceae > M3007. Next base: position 1,098 of record JAKQJD010000048.1, read on the forward strand.
AGGTATCCTGACTTTGAAAAACGGTTCGCCGGTGAAAGTGAACTTTAGTAAACCTGTAGCGGATTGATAGAGAAGTGAGAAGGTGAGAGAAGTGAGAAGGTGAGAGCCGACTTCGATTACACCTGATTATTCCCTGCATCCTAACTGTAAACGCCTAAGTAAGTCAGGTGTAATCTACGAACTCTCACTCTCTCACTTCTCTCACCCTCTCACCTCTCTCACCTCTCTAATAACATGAGCCTCTCCAGCATCTGCATCAAACG